>JAQVHJ010000139.1 GCA_028696285.1 bacterium | reverse complement strand
GGCCTTGAAGGGGCAGTAGCGATTCCCGGAACCGTTGGTGGTGCTGTTAAGGGAAACGCGGGGGCATTCGGGAGTTCGATGAGGGAAATAGTAACAGGCGTTGACGGTGTTATGATAAACGGTGAGTCAGCTATGTTCGAAGGAAAAATGATCAATTTCTCATACAGGAAATCGGAACTTCCCGAAGATTTCTTCATTCTCAATACAACAATTCATTTAAAGAAAAGTAAGAAGGAAAAGATCTTTAACCAGATTAAGATAAATTCAGAGAAGCGCATCAACTCCCAACCCATAGATAAACGTTCGGCAGGGTCCGTATTTAAAAATCCGAAGAACGGCTTTGCAGGCGAGTTGATTGAGAAGGCCGGGCTGAAGGGGTATCAGTTCAAGGGCGCGAAAATCTCTGATAAGCATGCCAACTTCATTATAAACGAAAATAACGCGTCAGCAACGGATGTATTGAACCTGATTGACCTTATTACAACAACCATATTCAATATCTCCGGTGTTAAACTTGAACTTGAAATAAAGGTGTTAGGAGAATAAATGGAGAAGAAGGCAACAGTTAATAAAGAAAAAATCCGTATTGCTGTACTGGCCGGTGGGAGATCATCGGAGAAGGAAGTATCTCTCAGGTCAGGGAAGAATATCCATGCCGCGCTTTTAAGGCGGGGTTATAAGAATACCCGGATCATTGACATTGACATGGAAGGATTAAAACAATTATTCTCAAAGAAATTTGATATTGCATTCAACATCCTCCATGGCGGCGAAGGAGAAGACGGTACAGTCCAGGGGTTCCTTGAACTGCTCGGTATTCAGTATATCGGCTCGGGACTCTCTGCCTCGGTCACTTGCATGGATAAGGTAATCTGTAAAAATATTTTGAGGGAGAATGATATTCCAACCCCGGAATTTATTCATATCCCGGAATACATGGAAATTAAACCGGGTATTACGGAAAGCATTAAACTTAATCTTGGTTTCCCATGCATCATAAAACCTGCATCGGAAGGATCAAGTGTCGGGATTAAGATAATTAAAGAAGAACAGAATTTAGAAGAGATTCTAAAAGATTCACACAGGCAGTTTAAAAATATTTTCATTGAACGCTTTATCTCCGGGATAAATATTACCGTCGGGGTCATTCAGAAATTTGATAAGATAATCTCTCTCCCGATACTTGAACTTGTGCCGGCAAATGAATTCTATGACTATGAAGCAAAGTACACCGCAGGTAAAACGGAATTCATTATCCCTGCTCGGCTTCAGGAAGAAGTCTACGGGCTTTGTTCCGAGATAGCAGAAAAAGCGTTCAGGGTCTTTAAATGCAGGGACTTTGCACGGATAGACATGATCGTCGAGAAGGGAAAGTTCCCGCTTGTTCATGATATTAATACTGTTCCCGGAATGACCGATTTAAGCGACCTGCCTGCGGAAGCGGAGAAGGACGGGATTTCTTATGACGAACTCGTTGAAACACTTTTATTAAATGGAATTTGGAGAAATGAAAAAGGAAAATAAAAAGAATTTAAAGAACGAGAAGAAAAAACTCTCGATCAATTACAGGCGCATCTTTATTATTCTTATTCCTTTTATAATATTGGGAAGTATTATTTGGATGATCAATTATTCAAAGACCGATTCATATTTTAATATTCAAAGTATCAGGGTTTCTGGGAATAAATACCTGACCCCTGAAGAGATTGTATTTCAGACAGAGATCAAGAACGGAACAAATATAAACACGATTAAGACAGATGAAATTATGCGGAAACTGCTTGTGAATCCCAGGGTAAAACGGGCGAAGGTTATCAAGTTATATCCTGACCAGATCATGATTAAAATTGAAGAAACGGAACAGATCGCGCTATTCCGCGACAGTGAAGGGATAAATGAATTTTCGGAAAATGCCGTAATCTTCCCCGTGCGGAAGGGTAATACCGAATTTAATTACCCTATTATTTCAGGGGTGGATAGAAACTCTGAAGAATTCAAACTCCTCCGGTGGGATATGGTTAATTTCATTGCAGTACTTAAAAACAGTTCAGAACTATTCGACATGGTTTCTGAAATAGATTTCTCCCCGAAACATTTCATTAAAGTGAATTTGAATTCGGGTAAAACCGCTCTTTTACGTAAGGATCAGTATGATGTCGATCTGAAGCGGTTGGAGATTTTACTTAAGAGTTTTAATATCGGGGATCAGAAAATTATCGATCTCCGTTTTTCAAATAGAGCTTTCCTCAGAGAAAGCATTTAATAGAATGTTATAAGGAGGTTTTATGCCTGAAACAATTATTTGCGGACTTGACATTGGAAGTACCAAGGTCTGCGCCGTGATCGGAGAAGTTGACGATCAAGGGAATGTTGATATTATCGGAATAGGTAAAAGCATTTCGTTCGGCCTGAGAAAAGGTGTCGTGATCAATATTGATACTACCGTGCATTCAGTTGAGAATGCAATCAAGGAAGCTCAATTAATGGCCGGGGTAAAGATTGAATCGCTGTTTGCGGGTATCTCCGGGAGTCATATCACCGGGATCAACTCCGAATCCAGGATTTCAATCCCGACCAGCAACAAAAGAATCACAGCAACAGATGTTGAGCGTGTGATTGAATCGGCAAAACCGACATCGTCCATTCCGCCCGACCGCCAGATCATTCATACTATCCCACAGAAATTCTCGCTCGATGACCAGGACCAGATAGATAATCCGATTGACATGATTGGAACAAGGTTAGGTGTAGAGGTTCATGTGATTACATCAGGTATCTCCCCTACTCAGAACCTGGTGCAGAGTATTGAGAAGACCGGGGTAAAGATCGATAAACTCGCATTCTCCCCTCTCGCAGGAGCAACATCGGTTCTTAATGAGGATGAAAAGAATCTTGGCGTCGCAATGGTCGATATCGGCGGAGGAACAACAGATATCGTTATATTCATTAACGGAAGTATATGGCACTCGTCAGTAATAGGAATCGGCGGGATGAATATTTCAAATGATATCGCAGTAGGATTAAGAACTCCATTGAACGCAGCGGAGAAACTGAAGATTGATTATGGATGCGCACTCAGGTCTTTGATAGAACAGGATGAACAGATCGAGATTACGGGTGTGGGTGGTGGTCCATCTAAAACAGTTTCAAGAGAGATTCTCGTTTCTTTGATTGAACCAAGAGTTGAAGAACTTATGGAACTGATCAAGACCAATATCCAGAACTCGGGAAGAGAAGACCTGATCCCCGCAGGGGTCGTGCTGACAGGGGGAACTTCTCAGCTCCTCGGTATCGGCGAAGTAGCTTCTGAAATTTTAGACCTCCCGGTCAGAATCGGGTACCCGAAAAAAGTCGGGGGGCTTTCAGATATAATTAACAATCCGATCTACTCTACAGGGGTCGGACTTGTTCTTTGGGGTAATGAATATAGAAGGAACGGAGGCGGAAAGATCGGAGGAAAAGGAACCGCCAATGTTACCGTTGGTGAAAAGGTTAAAGGATTCTTTAAAAAACTTCTCGGTGAATAAAAAGGAGGAAAACATGCACTTCGAATTCGAAAAAGAAGAAGATAAACTGACTACCCTGAAAGTGTTAGGGGTCGGAGGGGCTGGCGGCAACGCCATTAACCGAATGATTGAATCAGGTGTTAAGGGTGTTGATTTCATCGCCCTGAATACCGATGCCCAGGATCTGAGAAGATCAAAGGCGGGGATTAAAGTTCAATTAGGATCTAACCTGACTAAGGGCTTAGGCGCTGGGTCTAACCCGGAGATTGGGAAAAGAGCGGCAGAAGAGAACCTGGATGAGATCAAGGAATTGATCAAAGATTCCAACATGATCTTCATTACCGCAGGAATGGGCGGGGGAACAGGTACAGGCGCATCATCGGTCATTGCAAGGATATCAAAAGAATTGGATATCCTTACCGTTGGCGTCGTTACTAAACCGTTCAATTTTGAAGCTAAGCTCAGAATGAAACAGGCGGAAGAAGGAATTAAAGATTTAAAAGATCTTGTTGACGCACTGATCATCATTCCGAATCATAAGCTTCTGGAGATAACAGATGATGACATTACATTTGTCAACGCATTTAAACTCGCGGATGAAGTGTTGATGCAGGGAGTTAGAGGGATATCTGACCTGATCAAAACTTCCGGGTATATCAATGTTGACTTTGCCGACGTGAGAACTATCATGACTCATAAAGGCATGGCTCTAATGGGGATCGGCGAAGGTACAGGCGAGAATAAGGCCGTTGAAGCGGCTGAGAAAGCAATTAAGTGCCCGCTCCTCGAAGATGTAAATATCCTTGGGGCAAAGGGGATTCTATTAAATATTACAATCGGACCCGATGTCAAGTTCCATGATGTTACAAAGGCATCGGAAATTATCTATAACTCCGCAGATGATAATGCAAATATCATTATTGGAACAGTAGTCGATAATAGTTTCCAGGATATGATGAGAGTTACTATCATTGCAACAGGATTCGGTGTTAAAGATAAGAAAGATATCTTTGCAAAGCCGGAACCGTTAAGCTTTGAAGATTATATCCAGACTACCGGCCTGAAACCGGGGTCAACTGCAACGGCTAATTCGAAGAAGGTCGAAGTTCAGCAATATAAAACGAAGGACCTGTCCGAAAAATCATTCAATGAAGACGATTTCGAAATACCCACTTTTCTCAGAAGAAAAGTAAACTGAGATTATGTGGAAAATTCGGCTGAAACATCAGAAATTAATCGAACAGGAAACTCTGCTCTTTGATATCTTAAAAGATTTTTCAAATAACTACGCTGTAGTATATCCGAATAAATATTCAATCGGAATGTCTAACCTCGGATTCAATTTCCTGTTTAAGGAATTGAATTCAAGAGGTGATTCCAGCGGGGAAAGATTCTTCTATGAAGAAGATGAAGATGAAATCCTGTCAATGGAATCAAACAGAAGTTTAAGTGAATTCGAAGTGATCCTTTTTTCCTTAACTTACGAACTTGATTATATTAATCTCCTCCGATTAATGATCAAGTCTGAAATTGAGATATTCGGGGATAGAAGAACTCGTTTGTTCCCTATTCTAATTGGCGGGGGGGCTGCTTTGACAATAAACCCGGCCCCCCTGCTGAAAATCCTCGACTTCATTTTCCTCGGAAATGCAGATAAGGAATTCTCAAAGATTATTGAGATTATTAACAGGAAAGATTACAGAGATAAACTGGATCTGTACAATAAATTGAAAGATATCCCGGGTATTATTCCCGGTGAACATATTAAAAAGATAAAGGCTCTTAACATTTCATATTCAGTGCCGGAGAAACCGGTGCATTCGGCAATTATTACTCCCAATGCGGAACTGAAGAATATGTTCCTTATTGAAACTGCGCGAGGTTGCCCGTATAATTGCTCTTTCTGCTCTGTAAAAAAGATTACAGGAAAATATAAAAAATTTCCGGCAGAGGCCGTGGTTTCCGTTCTCGAAAGACATAAAGGCAAGTTTGAGAAAGTCGGGCTGGTCTCGTCCGCTGTTCTTGAAAATAATGAGATTAAAAAGATTTTCATGTATGGAATTGAGAATAACCTGACTATGAATACTTCTTCCCTGAGGTTAGACCTGCTCGATGAAGTGAATTTAGAACTGCTGCTAAAGGCAGGAAACAGGACTTTAACTCTCGCGATAGAATCAGGAGATGAAAATCTTAGATTTGAATCAGGGAAGAAAGTCTCTGATGAGAAGATCTTTTCTATCCTTAAAAATGCTGTGAATACAGGCTTCCGCTCCTTTAAATTTTATTTGATAATCGGAATGCCGGGGGAAACTGATGAACACCTGAAAAATACGATCAGGTTCTTCTCCGAACTCAGAAATTCAGTCGAGATAAAAGCATTACGAATGAATCTGAGTATTAACCCCTTCATTGCAAAACCGGGAACAAAATGGGAGAAAGGTGAATTTATTAATTCAACTGAAATGAAAAGAAAATTTAATATACTTAATAAGAGTTTGAAAAAGCTCGGGTACTCATGCCAGATTGAGAATCTTAACGAAGCGGAACTTCAGTACCTGTTCGCAAACTCAAATTCAGAGATAATCTATCCTGTTATAGAGAAATTAAATGAATCATATTCCGTTATTTTAAAAGAGGTTAAAAATTATGCGAAAGACCATCGTCTTAGTATTGATCATAATATTAGCAATACCTGAGATTATTTTTGCATCATCTGTAAAAATCGCATCTCTCGGCGGAACAGGAATGATGTTCCCGGAACAGAACCTGTCTATCAACCTGAATCCGGCGTCAGTACAGTTAATGCAGGGGAACATCCTCAGCTTGACCTCAGGGTGTAAGGGAAAGGAAAATTACTTCCTCCAACTCGACCTCCCGGGAAGAATAAATGAAAAATCAGGGTTTAACTTCTCTTTTGAAATCAATGACAGATTCAAAAAGACAGGCGTATCTGCAGGTGCAAATATTTTAGCCTTCTTCGATTTCGGCGTAACGGTTAATTACATTATCTACGAAGATACATTCAATGGTTTGGCATATAATATAGGTTTCTCAAAGAAATTCCCGCGAAGCTTTTTCGGTGTCTCATTGATCAATGCCGGCGATACAGTCCTCGCAAAATATCGCGATTCTGAAATCTCAGATTTCGAACTGCTCTCTTCT
>JAQVHJ010000138.1 GCA_028696285.1 bacterium | reverse complement strand
TTTTATTCTTGTGATACGGGCGAAGGCCCTTCGCCCCTACGATGTTATTTTACATAATAATGTTTGTATAATATTCAGGATTGCCACGACATGTCCTTCGCTATGCTTTGGCCAGTCTCGCAATGACTGTTTATCGCATCACAAATCATGATTTATATATTCTCTTCTTAATCCTTATAATCCCTGTTAAAATCACATTCTCTTGTTAACTAAGTATCGCTTGCTTTCTGGTTCAGAATATCTTATTCATCTTAAAATCAACTAAGTAAATTTTCAAGCTTCTGAGATTCTGCGGTTAAATATATTTTCTCTGTTTTCTTATAAAAAAAAGCCGTTGAAACTTGGTTCAACGGCTTTTATTGGAAGGATAATTTAATTACCTGTTTTAATCTTCTTCTTTCGCTGGCATCTTGAATACTCGCTTTGACAGCCCATGATCCATCATGAAGACACCATTCTTACTGTCGCCAATCATTTTTAACTTCTCTAATAATGAACTGGCATTCGCTTCTTCCTCAACCTGCTCATCTATATACCATGTTAAAAATACCCTCGTTGCATGATCATTCTCTTTAATAGCAAGATCCATAAGCTTGTTGATTAAATCGGTTACATGCTGCTCATGCTTGTAAACCTCTTCAAAAACAGCTACCGGGTTATCCCATTCAACCTCCGGCTTATCTATGGCTTCAAGTATTACTCTCCCGCCACGCTCGTTCACAAAGTTGAAAAACTTCATAGCATGAAAAGTCTCTTCCTGCGCCTGAACCTTCATCCAATTCTCAAACCCCGGAAGGTTCATTGCACCAAAATACGCACCCATCGAAAGATAAAGGTAAGCAGAATACAGCTCGGCATTAATCTGCTTATTTATCGCCTCTTCAATCTTCTTGTTAATCATGACTCCACCTCCATTTTCGTTTTTAGATTCATTCTATTTTAGAATCATTCTAAAAAGAATTATACTATATTTTCTCGGATTTGTCAAGTGTTTTTTTCTATGGGGACGGGGTTTTCTTTAAATATTCCTTAAAATATAAGATAACTCTCCATTTGTTCGTAAGAAATTAGAAAAATATAAAAGTAAGGACCGTCCCGGGTATAAAAAACTTGACTTCATATATATTATATGTTATTATATTGTTTAGGGATCTCAATTTTCTACTTGACATTTAAGATTTAGTATGGTATAATAATTATGAGTAAATAAGTCATATATCCGGAGGTGGAAAATGACGAAAGATGATTTGGTTAAAGAGATTGAAAGGTTAAAGAAGGAACGGGACGCGATTATACTGGTTCATAACTATCAGATACCTGAGGTTCAGGATATTGCGGATGAGTTGGGTGATTCACTTGATCTTTCAAGGAAGGCAGCAACAACCACAAAGAAAACCATAGTTTTTTGCGGAGTTTTGTTCATGGCTCAGAGTGCGAAACTTCTTTCTCCTGAAAAGAATGTTTTAATTCCGAGGATAGAAGCTGGTTGTGCAATGGCTGCGATGGTAAATAAAGAAGAATTACTAAAGTTCAAATCGGAACATCCTAAAGCGAAGGTTGTTGCTTATGTCAATACGACAGCAGAGACAAAATCTGTTTCAGATGTCTGCTGTACATCTGCAAATGCCGTTAAGATAGTCCAGAAACTTGACACCGATGAAATCATTTTTGTACCTGATAAAAACCTTGGATCGTATGTTGCGAAATTTACAGATAAAAAAGTTCATTTATGGCCAGGTTACTGTTATGTTCACAATCAGTTCACCGTTGAAGATGTAGAGAAAGCCAGGGATTTTCACCCTGAAGCAAAATTAATTGTTCATCCTGAAGCGCCTGCTGAAGTTGTCGCCTTAGCAGATTCTGTAGAAAGCACATCCGGGATGATCCGTTATGTTCAGGAGACTGATGCCCGTGAAATTATTGTCGGGACAGAGATCGGAATGATTTACCGTCTTGAGCGGGAAGTCCCCGAAAAAATTTATTACCCTTTAAAGGAAAATGCAGTCTGTAAAAACATGAAATTAACAACTCTTGAAGATGTTTATAAATCTCTATCTGAAAAGCGGTATGAAATATTTCTTGATTCAAAGGTTGCAGAAAAAGCCCGATTAAGTTTAGAAAAAATGCTGGAGTTAAGTTAAAATGAATATTTCAACAAGAGGAAGATATGCAATTCGCGCGTTGATTGAGATAGCAGAGAAGGGAGAAAAATCTGTTTTAACAGTTAAAAAAATATGTGAAAGTCAGGATATTTCAACGACCTATCTTGAACACTTAATGGTCAAATTAAAAAAATCGGGAATAATCGGGAGTCATCGGGGAACAAAGGGAGGATTCTTCTTAAAAATGAAGCCTGAAGAGATCACTTTATTTGACATTATTACTTCCGTTGAAGGCCCTGTTTTTTTATCTAAATGCTTAAAAACAAGCGATAAAATAGACTGTAAGTTTTCAAAGGACTGTTATCTCCGGGGAATTTATTCCAGATTATCCCGTGCAGTTGAAGATATCTTTAAACAGGTTACATTAGAGCAAATATTAGGAGAAAAAAATGGCCGAGGATAAATTCATTTATTTTGACAACATTGCAACTACAATGACTGACCCTGAAGTTATTGAAGCGATGCTTCCATATTTAAATGAAAAATTTGGGAACCCGTCAAGTTTCTATGAATTCGGTTCTCAGATAAATGATGACATAAAAATAGCGCGGGAACAAGTTGCTGCATTGCTTAATGCCGACCCTGATGAGATCTATTTCACTTCCGGCTCAACGGAATCAAACAACTGGGCGATCAAGGGATTTGCATTAGCTAATCAGAGCAAAGGTAAACATCTCATCATTTCATCAGTCGAACATTATTCCGTTTCTCATTCTGCTGAATTTTTAAAGCAGTTGGGGTTTGAGATTTCACAGATACCTGTTGATGAATTTGGAATTATTAAAATAGAAGAATTTAAAAAACTATTAAGGGCTGACACTATTTTAGTATCTGTAAACTTTGCAAATGGTGAAGTTGGCTCACTTCAACCAATTAATGAAATTACAGATATTCTAAAAGAGCGGAAGATTGTTTTTCATACCGATGCTGTTCAGTCTGTCGGGTATATCCCGATTGATGTAAAAAAATTAAATATAGATATGTTAGGTTTTTCCGGGCACCGGTTTTACGGGCCGAAAGGAACCGGAGCGTTATATGTAAAAAAGGGAATCCGCATCCTTCCGTTAATCAACGGTGGTGTGCAGGAATCCGGGAAGAGAGCCGGGACAGAGAATGTTCCCGGAATAATCGGCTTGGGGAAAGCAGCCGAATTAGCGCAAAAACAGATGCCGTCATATATTCCAAAATTAACGGAACTTCGGAATAAATTAACGGACGGGATTTTAGAAAAGATTGAACGCGTAAAATTAAACGGTCATCCTGAAAAGCGCTTACCGAATTTTGTAAATATCTCGTATGAATTTCTTGAGGGGGAGAGCATTTTAATGATGCTGATCATGAAGGGGATTATGGCTGCAAGCGGGTCTGCCTGCCAGTCAAAAGCGTTAAAGGTCTCGCCTGTTCTTACCGCTATGGGAGTACCTGCAGACCTTGCACAAGGTTCCATTCTATTTTCCCTGGGGAAGCACAATACGATGGAAGAAGTTGAATATACCATTAAAGAGCTTCCCACGATCATAGAGAGGTTAAGAATGATGTCGCCATTATATCATAAATTTAAAAAGAATCAATAATACATCAGGAGGAGAAAATGACAAATCCAATCAAGTACAATAAAAAAGTAATGGAACACTTCTCCAATCCCCATAACATGGGTGAACTTGAAAATCCCGACGGAGTAGGAGAAGTTGGAAATCCTGTTTGCGGGGATATGATGAAAATCTCAATAAAAGTTGAAGACGGAATCATAACCGACATAAAGTTCCTCACATTTGGCTGTGTTGCTGCAATTGCAACAAGCTCAGTCACTACAACTTTGGTCAAAGGTAAAACCCTTGATGAAGCAGAAAAGATTACAAGAAAAGCTGTTGCAGATGCCCTTGAAGGCCTGCCCCCAATTAAAATGCATTGCTCTAATTTAGCTTCTGACGCTTTATACAAAGCAATTGTAGATTATAAGAAAAAACACGGAATTCCCCTTTCCGAAGAAGAAATCGGTCGTGAAAAGAAAATTGATGAGGAAGATATTCACGAATAGAGTGTTTTCTTAGAAATTTTCGAAAATTTCCTCTTTTTTTCCAAATTTTTAAAATTCACCAAAAAGCACTAAGCCAACATTCTGCATTTTTTATCACGGCATGATTCTTGCACAATTTAAGTTTAAAAGAAATCAGGTTTTATGAACAGGTTAAATCTTTTATTGATTTTACTTTTGTTTTTATTTCCAATTCATTCCATGGGTGCTTCTGCGGACAATAATGTGGAGTGGAACGGATTGTATCATTCCTGGAATAATGAAGGTGACGGGATTGTTCCCGGTGTTTCATTCAGGTACAGAGAACCATATAACAACACAAGTCCCGGAACTATTTATGATGATCAGGAAGTAATCCTTTCTGTCCAGTGTTACCAGGGAGATTTAACAGATGTCTGGGTCAGGTGGTGGGATGGAAGTGAACATTGGACACAGGGATATTGGAATCATAATTTCAATCCGGGCGGCGGAGACCGCGATTACTGGAGGGTAAATCTCGGGAAACTGGCTTCCGGCAGCGGAGTTTGGTACCAAATCCAGGTAAAAGACGGGATTGACGATGATTATGTGGTTGACATAGCCTCTCCTGTCTGGTCAAACCCGGATGGACAGGATGTTGATGAAGACATGTCCGGTGACGGAAGGCTGGAATATAATTTCTATGTTTCCGATGATGATACCTCAGGACCTGATATTACAAATATACTTCCGCAGAAAATTGAATCCGGTTCAACCTTCTATATCACCTGCAACATCTCCGATCCGTTAACAGACTCCGGTGATAATGACTCCGGTGTATTTGACGATAACACCGGTTCATCAGGCCAGGGGATATATCTTTTATGGGATGATGACGGGGAATTAGATATTGACTCGAATGAAGTTCAAATGTCATTGGTTTCCGGAGCTACTTATATTACCGATTCATTTCTCCCTGCTGCTGCGACAGCATCAAATATTGTATTCAAGATCCATGCAAGAAATAATGACTACGACAGAAACGATTCATCAGACCGGGATCTCACGGTTACTTCCATTCAAGGAATTACTGTTTATACCCGGTTAGACTCAACTGCAAATTCTCAAATACTCTTCCCGACTTGGTCTCATGACGGGAAAAATATTGCATACATCAAAGTTATAGAAGAAGAATTATCTATTGAAATTTATATTGTACCTTCTGATCTTTCTGAACAGCCAAGAATTATTACTGATGCAGCTGCAGATCGAGTGTTTAATTGCTCAAAAATTTCATTTTCTCCGGACGACACAAAAATAGTATATACACAACTGCTTTTCGGAGATCTTGATATTTATGCAGTTTCATCGGATCCGAATGATTCTTTAAGGGGATTACCATTTTTCCCTGATTGGAGTATTCCTGATTATGGAAGAACTGTTGATCCTGATTACGGTACTTCTGTCAACCAATTCGCGAGTATGGAGAGAGTCGCTCTTTCTATCTCAGGCGATATTTGGGTGTATGAGCCGGATTCCTCACACCCATATAAAAACCCTGTCCAATTAACAAATTTATCAGATTGGCTATTAGATAACAGCCAGGTAGATAAGTTATTAATGCCGGCCTGGGCTCCGGATAATAAATCAATTGCCTTTGTCAGAAGGCCTCCAACTGAATCATCATTAGTTGCTGATGCCGATATATGGGTTTTAAACGAGGTTCAAGATATTATAGAAAGTTCATTAACAGGCGGTACTATTTTACCTCCGAGTTCATGGAGCGATACAAGATTAGTTAAAATCTCTGATTCAACAAATCCGGACTGGTTCCCTTCCTTTTCAATAGATTCAAGTCTTATCTCATTTAATACAGACATTAATAATGCATTTAACAATGAGGATTTTATATTCTATCCCAGCACTTCTCTAATTCCTGCTAATTTTGATATTTATATCAGTTCGAGTGACGGAGCCGGTGTTAATACATTGGTTGAAGGGAATTCATTCAATGAAGCATTCATACAATGGGCTCCGGCAGGCGGGGATCTATTTACTTATGTATCAATTGATGAAATCGGAAATTGCACGCTTGACATCATCTCCTATCCGACATCAAAACAAATAGGCGGGTTCAGAAATAAATCAAGTGAACCTTTAATTATTAAGGATCATAGTTTCTCATCTTTAATCTTCCCAAATGGATATCAATCACAAGACTTGGATCGGATAAATTTTTACACCCCAAAACCGGGAGCTGTTCAAACTTCAAAACTCTTGAGGCCAATCAATTCATTCAGGATAATTGAATTAGCTTCAGGACAAACGAAATTAAATGAAAAAGCAATCTTATCAATTCATTATACCCCGGCCCAGATCCGGAATATTTCTGAAGATTCATTAATCCTCATGCGGTTTCATCCAAAGAGAAAAGAATGGATTCCGTTAAATTCAACTCTTAACAGAAAAACCGGAACTGTTTCTGCAGAAATTACTCTCACCGGGATTTATGGAATATTCTCTGATAAGAAAGCACCCAACCTTAATTTTATTGATGAATGGAAATTTTTCGCATTTCCAAATCCGGTAAGA
>JAQVHJ010000137.1 GCA_028696285.1 bacterium | reverse complement strand
TGTTCTGATTTACTTAATCGGTAATATTCAAGTAAGTAATTTGCCTTTGCTTTAAATGAAAGCTTCGGATTGATTTCCTTCATATATTTAAATACAAAGAAATGATCCTGGTTCCTTTCCATTAACGATTCTGAGCTCAATGGCCGTAATCCCGGGCCCTGGTATAACAATTCATACATGACCATGTAGCTTGAACCGTCAGGGGTCTTGATTATATAACCAATATCTGCAAAAATATTATATGACGTGATGATATCGGAAGTGTCTGTGGTTACCATTCCTTCACTTATATCAAAACTGATGTATGGCGCCTGCTCGGAAAACGCGCCTGCTGCGGCGATTATACTGATTAATAAGATTAATACTCTTTTCATTTTCAATTCCTGCCGGTTTAGAAGTTATATTGAAAACTGATCTGCGGATGGAAGAACAACACACTATCCGGATACAAACCCAAACCATACGTGAAGAATTTTGTATCCAGCTGTATCTTTGTAAAGATCCTCTGTGTATTGAACTGGTATCCGACACAAAGATTCAAGTCCTTATTCTTCGGCAGCATTGAATAAACTCCCCAAAATACCGAGACTTCACCTATCTTATCTTCAATCTCCGTAACCTCTGTCAGGTCAAATCCGAGACTGGAAACATCATCCCCTTCCTCTGAAAGGGGCTCATCAAGCTTAATGGATAATTTACTTGAAGAATATTTCAACCCGGCAAAGAATTCAACCTCTTCATTAATCCCCTTTGAAAAAATGAATGTAGGTACAAACCCGTCGGCTGTCGCCTTAAATCCCGCTGAATCAGAATCAATCATGCTCAAGCCTAGAATATTCCAGTAGCCGATTGAAAAAATTGTCTTGAATTTTTTTGCAGGATCTGAATAGAGTAAAAACGATGTGTTAACATTCAAAACAGTAAATCCCGTCAGGATCAAGTTGGTCTGAATATTAAACTTCTGATTAACATCATGAATATGATACGAAGCAGAATCATTCTCTATCTCAAACAGGAATTGCGATGGATTGGTCGCAAATTCAAATGCCGACCGCGCCATGGTTGATTCAAAATCACCGTATGCAGTTGAGAATATTGCCAAAAAAGCAACTAATAAAATAATTTTAATTACCTTCATGCTCATCCCCGGATTTTTAAAGCATATACATTACAAATACAACACCGACGCCGCCGATCATGACAAGGTCAATGTCGCCATATACAAATGAATCGGCAGAAAGGATTATCTCACCTGCGGAAGTGGAGATTAATGAGAATACATCTCCTGATGATGCAAAATCCCGCACAGAAATAATCTTCCCGTCATCATTGATGATATAGGTTCTAATTACTATTATCTCAACCGGTTCAACCTCAGGTTGGCCATAAGTTCCGGCCTCATATAACAGTAGTTCTCCGTAGGAATAGAAATTATCAGGGTCGGTTATTCGGCTGTCTTCATAATCACTGAATGAACCGTCTCTCTCAATACCATTCACGAAGAAGGTCTCATCCAGTTCACCGGTCTCTGCATTATACCGCCCGAGCCAGCGTAAGTTATCACCAAAACCGTCTTTCATAGTTCCCATATCAACTTCGCGAAGTTCAATATGCAGGTTGTCGCCCTGGTCTTCAAAGAAACTTCCCCAATCATTTATATCTTCGGGGAGAGGTTTATTATATGTCATTTTCCAGTCAAGATAAGTTAACCCGTCATCACGCTTGGTAATATTGATCAGCTGGAATGAAGCTGTGCCGGGCCTTTTAAATATCTGCTCAACACGTACTGGAACACCGTGAACATCCTTTAATGTCCTGCCGGTTACAAAATCCTCATTCTTCTTTCCCGAAAGGTCGTTCCGGTCATTATTAAGATTATTCTTTTCAAACTTCATTTCGGTACGAAGTGAATTCTTCAGCATGTCCTGGCTTGAGCTTCCGCCAAGCATGATCGGGATACCAATGCCAAAATTCATTCTTTCCCTGGATGATGCAGTCCGTAACTGACCAAAACCGGAATTTAATACATTGATCAGCTGGCCTTCGTTCAGGACCTTCTCTTCTTCAAAACCGAGGCGCTTAACCCAGACAGAACCTTCAACGACAAATATGAAGGTCTCGCCTTCCTTGAATTCTACAAAGAACTTGGTTCCGCGTACACCCGCAACGGCATTAGGGGTCTTAACATCTGTGTCTTCACCCTTCTTTATCTGCATGAAGACCTTACCCGACTCAACCTTGAATGAAGACTTGCTGTCCTTACCTATCTGCTCAACGGTTAATACGGTATTTTGGGCAATCTTTACGGAGTTATCTTCAGGGAACTCAAGCTCCACATTTGAAAATTTTCCTGTCTTTATTGAATCATTATCTTCAAGTTCCAGGTCTTTCTTTGCATCAACCCAGTCTTCTGACCCGGATTTCTGGTACTTGACTGTACCGGTTAGAAAAGTAATCTTCGCCTTAGCAAAAACGTCTGTATTCAAAACTGTCAGTAAACAAACCAAAACCACCAAAATAATTAAATGGCTCTTTCTCATAAAATCCTCCTTTGTTAATATTAATATTATAACATATAAAAATATAAAAGTCAAATTTAAAATGAGCGGTGAACGGTCAACGGTGAACGGTCAACGGTCAACGGTAAACGGTAAACGGTGAATGGTAAGAATTGTATTATAAACATTTGATACAATATGTAGGGGCGAATGGTGTTCGCCCGTATCATTTTTATTTAATACATGAATAGTACTCAATAATAACATAATTTTCAAAACAATAAATTATAAAGGCGAACGGCAAAGACACATAGCTGCGCTTGATAGATCTTACGATAACGCATCGTTATTTGGTTCGAAAACGATATAATGTCATTGCGAGCGAAACAAAGTGAAGCGTGGCAATCTATTTTTGTATTACAAACATTTGATACATACGGTGAACGGTAAACGGTGAACGGTAAGAATTGTATTACAAACATATGATACGATATGGGAAACGTGAACCGTGATTCGTGATTCGTGAAACGTGATAATGTCATTGCGAGGAATCCTGAATTTTCAGGATGACGTGGCAATCCATTTTTGTATTACAAACATTTGATACATACGGTAAACGGTAAATGGTAAACGGTAAACGGGGAACGGTAAGAATTGTATTATAAACATTTGATACAATATGTAGGGGTGAACGGTGTTCGCCCGTATCATTTTTATTTAATACATGAATAGTACTCAATAATAACATAATTTTCAAAACAATAAATTATAAAGGCGAACGGTGTTCGCCCGTATCATTTTTATTTAATACATGAATAGTACTCAATAATAACATAATTTTCAAAACAATAAATTATAAAGGCGAACGGTGTTCGCCCGTATCATTTTTACTTAATACATGAATTGTACTCAATAATAACATAATTTTCAAACCAATAAATTGTAAAGGCGAACGGCAAAGACACATAGCTGCGCTTGATAGATCTTACGATAACGCATCGTTATTTGGTTCGAAAACGATATAATGTCATTGCGAGCGAAACAAAGTGAAGCGTGGCAATCTATTATTTCATTACAAACATTTGATACACAACGCTGCGCATTGAAAATTGTAGATTGTAAATTGAAAATTATGAATATAGCATTGTAAATAATGGTGCAGATGTTTAGATCTTATGATTACTTGAACCATTAATCCTGAACCGAAAGAACATTACATAATTGATATCATTATTTATATTTAAATATTGAACTTCTCAAAAAATATCTTAAATCATTTATACCCAGCGTTAAAACGCTGGGCTAATGGCTATCGTCCCTACGGGACTAAATATTAATACTTCTTTTACATTTTCAGTCACAAACGAATCGCAGGAATCCCGATCAATTTCAGGAATGTGAAATTGCATCGAAAATAGAATAGGGGGCCGGCCCAGGAGTTAGGAGTTGTTCAAGCATTACATTTATGTTTGTAAATTGGCATAATTTATCTGAACTTCGCATAGTTTTTTTTGGTACTTTGACCCCGGTCTCAAGACCGGGGTTACTTACCATCAGCTCCTGAAGGAAAGAAAAATATGAATATTAATCCAGGCCGAGATTGAGATAGAGATTGAGACTTAATTCAGTACCACCAGCATTCAATACTTTTATTTAATAACGTTTGCGCAGCAAACCATACTCTTACTTGTAAATCATGAACTCTACGTGGTTCATGAGATTACGCTTACTGATTTATCCACTATATCGGATTTGGGCAGATTTTCCGCAGTTTGCATTTATCGCAGAACTTCCCCATCCAGACTGAATCGAAATATTCAGAGACCTGCATGACCATCTCTTTATCTTCTGTATATATTCCCAATTCAAAATTACGTTTATTTTTACTCTTCATTCCCACACCGGCTCCGGTAATATTCGCGCTGCCTATATACATCTTCAAATTATCTGCAAGAACTATCTTCATGTGGTTTCTCGGGCAGCAGAATAATTCAAGCCCGAACTCAAGGTCATCCCCGAGCTTCTTTATCTCATTCATGAATCCCTTCGACGGCATGGATGCGTGAAGGATTCGGACAGAAACCTTCTCGCGCAGTTTCTCATTGATCAGTTCAAGGAATGATTGTGACCGGTTGTGATAATCAATGAATACATTCTTCAGGTTGGATGTTGCAAGCCATAAAAATTTCCGGGACCCGGGGATTATTTCATTAAATACAATCTCATATAACTCTTCCCCGGAGACTAACTTTATCTCGGGCATGGTTACTTTGCCTTCTTTATATTATTCCGTCCTGCCCTCTTCGCCTTGTACAGGGCGCTGTCGGCCTTCTTCACCAGCTCAATCGCATTTTTCGTAACATCAGGATAAGTCGCTACCCCGCCGCTTATCGTGATTCCGCCCCAGGTAATCTCTTTTGACTTCTTGAATTCATGCTTACTGACAGCAATACGGATCCTGTTCGCAATCTCAAATGCTTCCTTGATCCCGACATTAGGCAGTAGGACCGCAAACTCCTCCCCGCCATATCGCGCGGCATAATCTATATTCCGGATATTACTCAAAATTATAGAAGCGATCTCGCGGAGAACCTGATCCCCTTCAACATGGCCGAATGTATCATTATACTTCTTAAAATAATCTATGTCCATCATTATCAATGAAAGCTTACTCTTATTCTCGAGAGAAATCTTGATATTCTCCTTTAATAATGAATAGAACCTCCTGTGATTGAATAGCCTAGTCAAAGCATCACGGATCGTAGATTCGTAAGTCTCTTCATACTGCATTGATAACCTGATTGCAAGGCCGGCAAGATTAGTGCTCAAATCCAAAAATTCAAGGTCAGGCTTGGAAAAGCCGTGCTTCTTCCCCTTGTAATTATCTACATACACAATCCCGAACAGGTCCTTGTCAACCCAGATGGGTATCAGAACAAATTCATCCTGATTAAAGAAATTCGTAATGATCTCCGGGATACAATTTCTGCCGGGTTTCTTCGTGAAATGAGTAATATTCCGAATCTTCCACTGCTTCCGAATCTCCTTCTCGAAGAACCCGAGACCCTGGATATAATTATGAAAAGTTAAATTGGTACTCTCATTAAATTTATTAAATACTGAAATGAAATCGTCAAACTTATTCGGATTCTTCAGGAACTTCTTCCAGAGATTATGCGCTTCCTTCCCCGACTCACTCCCGATACCGATAGCCCCGGCAAAGAACCGGCCCTGTTCATTCTCCTCCTTAATGAATAATACCGCCCGCCCGAATCCTTCCATCTGCGGATTTGTAATTCCTGTCAGGATCAAAAACAGAACCTCCTCCAGATTCAATGTGGACAGGAGCGTCTTTGCAATATCATAAAGAACATTCAATCTCTGATTCTGTTCCTGGAGATTATGCCGAAGTAAAACGCGCTCAGTCACATCCTTCGATGCAATGGAAACGTACTTGATCTCCCCGTCTATTTCAATGGGTGAGATGAAATAATCTATATACAGCCTCCCCTTCATCAAGGTCTTCCGGAACTTCTCCTTGATCTCAAACTTATCCCCGGTCTTGAAGCATTTGGCAATGAACGTATCCAGGTGAATCCTCTTTAAATCCGGGAATGAATCAATTAAATTCTTTCCCAGAACTAAATCGGATGATATCCCGTACATTAATTCGGTATCCTTATTCCATTCCCTGATTATGAACTTATCATTCACAACAACAATACTCATGTGAACCGAATTGAAAATCTCCTTAAATATATCCTTCATTCTCCACCCTTAAATACTTCGAAAGAAAAAGATTAATCCGAAAACAACCACCCCTACGATAACAGTAAAAATAAAAATGACCAGGAATGCCTTCCATAAAAACCCAACCAAGCCCTGAGCAACGGTATTAATTGCATACCCCGCCACCTGCTTCATTGTCTCCTTCTCTGAATTTACAAGTTCATTCTGACGGCGTTCCTGTTCCTTGTGCAGTTCCTTCAAATCACCTTCAAGTGATTCAAGGTTCCGGACAAATGTCTCGAGATAAAAGATCAATTCAGGATATTTCCGGAAATACGGCGTCGTATCACTCGAATCCAGAAGCTCCAAATGAAAACTGAACATGTGCTTGACAATTTTATCCAGGTTGAAACTCTTTCCGCACTTAATACATTTAAATGCCGGCTTCCCGTCATGAACATACTCGTCCGGATAAATTATCTGCCCGTTCACAACCGAGAACTTCGCGGTCTTAATTATACCCTTATCCCTGAAATACCGAATCC
>JAQVHJ010000136.1 GCA_028696285.1 bacterium | reverse complement strand
CCATTGAAATGGTGGGCTAATATCGTTCTATCCCTACGGGATGGATAAATATTTAATTCTTCAAAATTATATTTCTTCTCTGCGGCCTCTGCGTCCTCTGCGGTGAAAAAATATTTTTCTTTCAAATCACGGTTCACAAATCACAATTATACCCTTCATGGTGAAATACATATTTTTTTTCTCTTACAAGTCCCGTACAAGTCCCTGTCCATAAAATTCAACGCTGTTGAATTTTCAGTAATCAGACCGAGTAATCAAATCGAGATAAATATATTTTTCTCCGTGTTCTCAGTGTTCTCCGTGGTGAAATATCACATTCAATCGCTGTTTAAGTATCCATTGATATTTAATTCGATATATCTATATTAATTTAAAATCAACTAAGTAAATATTGTTTTATCTTCTCTTCTTAATCCCGTTAATCCATGTCAAAAAAGACATTCAATTTCTCTTTAAGTAACAATTGATCTTTGGTTCATTACTTTATAAATATCTTAAAGTAGATAAGTAAATTATCATCCTTCAGAGCTTCCGCGGTTAAACAAATTCTCTGCGCTCTCTCCGGTGAAAAATTCTTCTATCTTTGTTCTCCATGTTTAAAACAAAAAGAAGGGTGTCCGTAATAGGGTAAACCCTACATGGTTTACATTCCCGGAAGCTTGCACCGTTATTTATTTTGAAAATCATGTTATTTTCTGATAATATTAAGGTTTTAAATAATGATGATACGGGCGAAGGCCCTTCGCCCCTACATCTCGTATCAAACGTATGTAAAACAATTCTTTCGTTTTCGAATCACGTTATTATTTCTGTTCTAAAATTATATATTCCGATGAATTGTCTTTATTGATTAAAAATAATATTCCGTTCTTTATATTTGCTTTGGAAATCTCTTTCTTGTAATCTTCAACATTGTTTATCTTCTTTCTGTTGATCTCTGTAATTATATTTCCTTCTTTTAATTCTGACTTTCCGGCTACCGAATTGCTCTTTAACTCAATAATAACTACACCCTTAATCCCCGGGGAAATTTTGTACTGCTTTGCTAAAGTTTCTGTAATATTTGAAACGGTTAGTCCAAGCTCTTTATCTGTTACCGAATCCTTCCCTGCTTCCTGAAAAATCACAGACTCTGCAGGAGCTACTTCAACAGATACCTGTTTTTCCTGGCCTTCGTGAAAGACCTTCATTTCGGCCTTTGCGCCGATTAATATCATGCCTATCTCGAAAATAAATGAATTAACTGAGTCTATCTTCCTTGAATTTACTTCCAGAATGATATCTCCTTTTACCAAGCCTTCCTTTTCCGCGGGTGAATCTTTATAAACTTCCGAGATTATTACTCCGTTGTTTTCAGGTATGTTATATTTCTTTGCAAGGTCCTTATCAAGAGGCTGTACTGCAACCCCGATTACTCCGTGTTTTACTTCACCGTAATCCTGAAGTTGTGGAATGATCGCTTTAACAAAATTAATGGGTATCGCAAAACCTAATCCCTGGAATCCTCCTGACCGTGATACTATTGCTGTATTAATCCCGATCACCTCACCGTTTAGATTAACCAGGGGACCGCCGCTGTTCCCGGGATTTATTGCAGCATCTGTCTGAATATAATTTTCAAAACGTGCCCCGGTAACCCCGGAACGCTTCATTGCGCTTATTATCCCGGCAGTTACTGTAAACTCGAAAGAGAACGGGCTCCCTACAGCTATCACCCATTCCCCTACCTGGACCTTGTCACTATCTCCGAGTTTTGCAACCGGGAGATTCTCTCCTTCTATCTTTATCAATGCAACATCTGACTGTTCGTCAGAGCCTATTAACTTCGCTTCAAACTCACGCTGGTCAGATAAACGGACACTTATCGTCTTTGCATCCTGAATTACGTGGTAATTAGTAAGAATAAGTCCTTCGTTATTAATAATAAACCCTGACCCCAAGCCCTGGCTCTTTCTCGGCTGATTCGGATTGAAATAAAAATCAAAGTACGGGTCGTCTGAATTAGACGGGAGATTTCCTGAGATAGTTGTTTCCGTATTAATGTTCACCACAGCAGGTTTCACCTCTGCTGCGACCTCAACGAATACTTTTGATATAACCGAAAGCTGGTCAATCGCTTCCTTCTTCTCTTCTGCTGAAAGTTTTTGAGAAGTTAATGTTTTACTCTCGTTTAAATTTTCTGAAAGTCCTGATGCAAACGTAGAAAATGGGAAAAAATGCAGTACAAGTAATATCAAAAGGATCACCGGCAGGCTAAAGTATGTCCGGGAAAAATAACTCATTGAATCTCCTCCTTAAAATAATTTCATTATCATCTGCAAACCCAATAACGTCGTTCGCGAAGCAGTGTACACCACGTGCAAGGCTATGCACTCAATGTAGTACATAGGTACACTGTCATTGCGAACGAAGGTTCAAAGAACCTGAGGAAGCAATCTATATTTCGAATCACGGTTCACGTTATCGAGACGAAGTCGAGATCTAGCTAGCGGAGTGAAGCGTCAATCACCAATCACGATTATGGATTGCCACGCCTTCGGCTCGCAATGACATACACATGTCCGCGAACCAAATAACATCATTAGTCATTGCGAACGAAGATTCAAAGAACCTGAGGAAGCAATCTCTCAATTCGGGCGTCAGGCCGGGAGCCCCTACAGTCCGTACCGGATGTTTGTAATACAATCCTTTCGAATCACGATTATCATTTTAACCGCACTAAAAGAGCATCTGCATCAACATCAATAATGCTATATTCACGGTTTTTCAATTTTCAATTTAAAATTTTCAATGTTCTATTCCGGATCACGAATCACGAATCACCAATCACGATTATGGATCGCCACGGTCACTTCGTTCCCTCGCGATGACATTATAACGTCATTTGTCATTGCGAACGAAGGTTCAAAGAACCTGAGGAAGCAATCTCTCAGTTTCTTTAGCCATGAACCCTACGTGGTTCATGGACCATTTACTATTGAAACAAAAAGGGCGGGATAAAGATTACCCCGCCCTTGTAATTTGAGTTAAAAGAAACTATTACCAGTTGGCTTCAATACCGGCAACAATTCTTCTTTTAGTACCGCCTGTTGGCTTATTAATCCAAGGTTCTCCGGTGTACGGATCGATATCAGACGGGTCATTACCGCCTCTTTGTCTAAGGTTATGATGATCGAAGATATTTCTGGCTGTTACATTGAACCAGTATTCCGCTCCGAAAAGATTAAGGTTTTTCAGTTTTAACTTCATAACGACATCAACACGATTATATGCCGGATATCTTTCTGAGTTATAGACTTCTCCGTTATTTGATGCATATGTCGTTTCACCTTCATCATAAACGCCATTGCCCTCACCGTAATCTGCCGGCGGGAATGGTGCAACTGTACTGTCAAGACCATCAAGACCGAAATCTTCAAAACTATCATGAGGAGTATAAGGATATCCACTACCCCATCTCCAAATCAGGTTCATGAAGAAATTCTCTGTCTGATAGAAGAGGTTAACATTGATATTATGGGTCTGATCCCAATCCAGGTAATATTCTTTATCCCAGACATCTGTTCCGATGTTATCGTAATCAGTAAAGTCCCTGGCAATATTTGTTCCTTTGGCTTCCATCCATGAGTAGTTTACCCAACCCTTGAAATTATTTGAAAGTGACTTTCTCAAGGTGAACTCAACGCCATGAGCCCAACCGGAACCGCCATTGTTATACTCCAAAAGCTTTGTCACCGGGTTTTCCCAGACACAGTGGATCTTATCCATCTGTTTATCATAGGCATTAACTTCAAAAATATAGTCATTGCCTAACTGTCTCTGGAAACCTACTTCGATAATATCTGTTACCTGAGGAACGATATCTTCTGTATTACCCCAGTCCTGGTCACCAAAGTAGTTCTGAAGACCTCCAATATCATGTTCATAAACTGAAGCAACATTCGGGGATTGATACATCTTTGAATAGTTAGTTCTAACAATAGTATAATCATTAAGCTGATATGAAACACCGCCGCGAGGCGCTACTACTGAATTATCCTGAGGAATGAATCCCCATTCTTCATAACGCACACCTGCGGTTAAGGTTAATTTATCCTTGATAAGGTCATATTTATCCTGGACATACGCAGCAGTATAGTCATAGCTGTGTTCCCAATCTTCATAGTATGCAAATTCAGGCCAGGTCGCATTTGAGCCGAAGAAATAAGTATCATAGCAAACTGTCCAGAACATATCAACGAAGGTATGTTGAAGTGAAACACCGCTCTTCAAGGTATGGCGGTCAAACATCTTGGTTTCAACATCAAGCTTAACTTCCTGTGCAACACTTCTGGTTCTCTGCTTCGCATAATAGTCATCACCGTCATATTCAAATAACGGTTTAATCTCGTTCCAGAGAACATTCCCGTCTTCATCTTCTGCATGCGGTCCGAAATCAATACCAGACTGGAACCAGCCCAAGGCTAATGTAGCCGTGGTATAATCGCCAATATAAGTATCCAGTATCGCATGATGCATTCTATTGAACTGGAACTGAATCGGCCAGCCGGGAAAACCTGAATTTTCATAAGCAGCTTGTAATCTGATCCAGGCAAAACCGTAGTTATAGTGATATGATAAGTTTGTTGTAGGTGAAAGGTTATAAGAAAGTTTGAAGTGATAATCATGGAACTCTTCATAGTTCTCATTCTGATAACCTGAAGTGGTTGATGCATTTGCCTTAAAGACCTGGGCAGCAAAAACATAACCGAGATCCGGTGTTAACGGACCGTCCATATCAAGATCCCATTCCTTCTCACCAAGCTTAATTGATTCTGTCCACATATCATGGTAATTAGGTACCTGGGAGGTATAATAGGTAAATGAACCTCTGTGTTCTTTATAATTGGGGTTCCTTGAAACTGTATTAACAACCCCGCCTATGGCATCGCCGTATTCTGCATCAAAACCACCGGTAATAACCGCAACTTCTCCCATAATACCTTTGGCATTGGGTGTTGCGCCGAAGGTTTTCCAGAACGGATCCATGATAGTTAAACCGTCAATCATGAATAAGGTCTGGTCATATCTCGATCCGCGGATCTTGAACTGACCGTCTTCATTGGATATGACTCCCGGCATTGCCTGGGCAACACGGAAAATATCTCTTGATGACATCTCAACAACATCATCATGATCAACTCGGTAAACGGTTCCGGTCTGTTCCCTGTGTACTAAAATTCTGGAAGCTGTTACCACGATCGGATCAAGTTCTACTTCTGACTTCTTTAAGGTAACATTCAATGGTGTTGTAAGGTCAACCTGAATGATTACCTTTTCTATATTTACCGGACCGTAGCCGGCTTTCTTTACTTCCACAGTATATAAACCGGGAGCAACTGAAGGGATCGAGAACATTCCATATTCATTTGATACTACTGAAACGTCTCTTTCTACTACCATTATTGTTGCTTCACCAACCGGGCTACCATCTTCTTCTGTTATGAAACCAAGAAGCGCTCCGGTGGTTCCGGCAAATACTGTTAAAGAGGTAAAGAGAAATGTCAAAGTTAAGAGCGTGAGAAAAACCTTTCTCATTAGACCCTCCTCATTTTAAAATAGGTTACCCCTTAAATTATAAAAAAGAACTATATTCACCTCCTTTGTGAATAAATTACTTTAATTCGTTTAATATATAATAATTATAACATAAAAAAAATTAATTGTCAAGGTTTTTTGTAATTTTTAGGGTATTTTATAATTCCTCGAAAAACTTAATAAAATTTGAATTGTTGGGGAATGTTTTCATCAATAATAATAAATACCTCTTATTTTTACCAACGGAAAAATTGTGGACATTTCATTCGTACTATTTTACACGACCCGGAAATACCGGAACACTGCAAGAAAACGCTTCGCATTTAAGATTTAATATTTTAAATTGTAAATATAGCATTTAAAATGATAGTGCAGATGTTCTGCACATTTACTACTTAACAAGATATCAGATGTGTTTTCAACTACTGATCACGCCGAACACGCCGTTTTATTGTAGTAAATAATAGAGTTACTTGGAACCAAGAATCTTATGATACTTATTGATCAATTGAATGTGTTCTATTAGCAACGGCAAATAGTACTCATTTCATTCGTACTATTTTACACGGCCCGGAAATATCGGGACACTGCAAGAAATAAACATTTATAAACAGGTCGAATGCTTTGTATTCAAGAATTAATGGATAATATATATCAAAAATAAGAGATGGTTAAGTTAGGTAACAAGCTATTTTATTAAGATATTTTATACTGATTGAATAATCAATTCTTCATCAACAACATTATCTTTTATTTTTGAATATATTTATACATTAATAAAGCATAACGAATGTTATGCTGACCTGTTTATAAATTAAATTTAAATATTTAATCTTCTCTGCGTCCTCTGCGGTTAAGATTACATTCTTTTGCTATATAAGTACCGATCGCTTTCTGGTTCAGTATAACCATATTAATTTAATATCAACTAAGTAATTTTATCTCCGTGGGCGATGTTTATCCCGAACGAATGTGAAGGATCTCTCCGTGGTGAAATATTACATTAAATTGCTGTTTAAGTATCAATTGCTCTTTGGTTCATTACTTAAAATTTATCTTAAAGTATATAAGTTTTCTTCACAGCGTGGTCCGCGTGGTCCGCGGTTAATTTCACATTCAACTGCTATATAAGTACCCTCGCTTTTTTGTCCTAAGTAACATTTTAATTAAGTATAAATAAACAGTGTGTTCAGTAGTTT
>JAQVHJ010000135.1 GCA_028696285.1 bacterium | reverse complement strand
GTAAATGAAGGATGTTGCTCCCGGATGGAGACCGGGTTGATTCATCATTGAAATTCCCTTCCTTTAGAATGCTGAATGCGTTGATAAAATATTCAAATTCCTCCTCTTTGAGTCTGTTTTTAATCTCTTCAAATTGCCATACATAAAACCTTCCTTCCACGCCTTCGGAATCAGCATCTTCGGATGAATAGAAACCTCCCTCTTCTGAGGCCAGATGAGTCATTATATAATCAAAAATCTCTATACAAACTTCTTTATATTCCGGTACTATAAAAGCCTGGAATGCTTCGATAAAAGTAAAAGCAATCAAAGCCTGGTCATACAACATTTTCTCAAAATGCGGCACGACCCATTCTGAATCAGTAGAATACCTGTGAAACCCACCGCCTAAGTGATCCCTTAGACCGCCTTTCATTAAGGCATTTAAGGTATTTTTAATTAAAGATTCCGCCCGTGCAGAACCGTTCCGTTTCCAAAACCTGAGAAGGAAATTCAATTGATGAGTAAGCGGAAACTTTGGAGCGCTTCCGAATCCTCCATTCACATCATCTGCATTTTCATTTAAAATATTGAAGCATTCTTCTAATATATCAGGAGGGAGTTCCATCTTTCCGGTGCCTGCAGAGACATTCTTAAGAGCAAGGCTTAATCTTTCTGCATCATTCTCTATCTCATCTCTTTTTTCCCGCCAAGCTTCATTTACGCGTGGAATCAGTTCGCGGAGTCCCATCATTCCGAATCGATTTTCTTTCGGGATGTAAGTCCCCGCAAAAAAAGGTTCTTTATCCGGGGTCAGAAAAACCGTTAAAGGCCAGCCGCTGTGGCCGGAGATTAATTGAGCTGAAATCATGTATATTTTATCGAGGTCCGGGCGTTCTTCCCTGTCAACCTTCACAGAAATGAATGTTTCATTAATTAATTCCGCAATCTCCGGATCTTCAAATGATTCATGCGCCATAACATGGCACCAGTGACAGGATGAATATCCTATTGAAAGAAAGACAGGTTTATCTAATTCCTTAGCCTTCTGAAATGCTTCATCACACCAGGGATACCAATCGACAGGATTCTCAGCATGCTGAAGGAGGTAGGGACTTTGACTGTTTTTTAAACGATTCAATTAACTACTCGACATCCTTCCCAAGCGCTTTCCTTGTCTCATCATCCATGATAATATATGAATAGCTTTTTTCGGCCTTCCCCATCATTGTCGCCGCTAAATTTACAGTTCTCCCGAAAATATCGCGTACCCTGAGATTCTTATGTCCGAATTCACCTTCATAAACCTTACCTGTTGCGATACTAACCCTGATCTCACAATCACAAATCTTTATCTTACGTATATACTCCGCAGCTATACGCGCATCATCCGCAAGATTGAATGTAAAAAGAATCGCATCCCCGATATATTTAATTATTTTACCGTTATGTTCGTAAATAATATCCCCCACCTTCTCATAATACCCCTGAAGTTCATTGATCAGATCCTCCTCAGATTTACTTGCCATCTTCTTCATAAATCCTGCAATATCTACCAGGCACACCGTTAATTGCTTCTTCTCCATATCATACTCCTTATCTTTTCATACATTATATTTAAAATTAGATTAAAAGTCAAGAAAAAAAAATCGCAATAATCGCAAGGGCTGTCCCCTAATTTTTTTTCAAAGCAATTCTTTTAAGTTCTATATCTACACTGAGGACTTGTACCTGTATGATGTCCCCGACTGATACTTCTGTATGGGGATCTTTGACAAATTTATCTGATAGATTTGAGATATGCACAGACCGTCCTGATGCACGCCAATATCTACAAACGCCCCGAAATTGGTTACATTAGTAACTGTTCCGCTTAGTACCATCCCTTCTTTCAAATCACTGATTTCATTAATTGAATCGGAAAACTGGATACTTTTAAACTCGGCTCTCGGGTCACGGCCGGGTTTCTTTAACTCTTCTATTATATCCCGAAGCGTGAGTAGTCCGACTTCTTCTGTTATATATGAATTGATATTTATCTTCTTTATCTTCTCTTCATTCCCGATTAATTCTTCGATTTTTATATTATGTTCCTTTGCCATTTTTTGAACTATCTTATACGATTCCGGGTGAATGGATGAATTATCCAGTGGATTTTCACTGTTCCTGATTCTCAGGAAACCTGCGGCCTGTTCATAAGCCTTTGGCCCAAGCTTCGGGACCTTCAATAACTCCTTACGATTCTTAAAACTCCCGCTGTCAATCCTGTATTTAACAATATTCTCCGCAATCCCACGGTTTATCCCTGAAACATACGACAGCAGTTCAACGGACGCAGTATTTAATTCAGTCCCGACAAAATTCACACAGGATTCAACAGTCAAATCCAACGCTTCCTTTAAACGAGTCTGGTTCACATCATGCTGATACTGCCCCACTCCAATTGATTTGGGGTCTATCTTTACTAATTCCGCCAATGGATCCTGAAGCCGCCTGGCTATGCTGATTGCGCCTCTGACAGTTACGTCTAAATCCGGGAATTCCTTCACAGCATTCCGGGATGCTGAATAGACTGACGCGCCGGCTTCACTGACAACAACAGATTTTACTTGAAGATTATTTTTTTTAATTATATTCCTGATAAAGATATCCGTTTCCTTTGATGCTGTTCCGTTCCCGATTGAGATCAATTCAACATTATATTTTCTTATGAACTCTAAAATTACATATTCAGCTTCCTCTGTTTTCTTCTGTGGTTCATGCGGAAATATTGCCTTGTATTCTTTATAATTACCCTGTTCATCGATTATAGCAACCTTGCATCCTGTCCGGAACCCGGGATCAACTCCCATTATTACTTTATTCCCGGCTGGGGGAGCCAATAACAGGTTTCTTAAATTTTTCGTAAAAACCTTTATCGCTTCCTCTTCCGCTTCTTCTAATTTTAAATTTAAAACTTCATTCTCAATAGAAGGCACAAGCAGCCGCTTATAACTGTCTGAAATTGAGCTGCGTAATTCATTCTCAAAAATAAATCCGCTCTTCTTAATAATTTTCTTTTCCAATTCCGATACCAAAAATTCATCATCAACCGTTACTTTCCTTGATAATACACCTTCCTTCTCCCCACGGCGCATTGCTAATACTCTGTGTGACGGCGATTTTTCATAAGACTCTGAAAAACTGTAGTAGTCCTGAAATTTCGACTTCTTCTCCAACCATTCTTTTTTAACAGAAGAAGATAATGCACCTGTTGATTTGAAACTATCCCTGAGAAAACCTCTCACGTCAGAATCTTCTGAAACTATTTCTGCAATAATATCCCGGGCACCCTGGAGCGCTTCAGCTTCGGAATTAACATTCTTTTCTGCATCAATATATTTAGAAATAATCTCCTCCCGCGATTCCGAAATTTCTTCCTGATTAAAAATCAGGAGCGCAAGGGGCTCCAACCCCTTCTCTTTAGCAATCGTTGCTCTTGTCCTCTTCTTTGGTTTATACGGCAAGTAAATATCTTCAAGGACATTCTTATCCCGGCAATTCTTTATCAGTTCCTCTAATTCCTCTGTCAGTTTCCCCTGCTCTGCAATCGTTTTTAAAATAGTCTCCTTCCGTTTCTCCAGCTCCTTGTAATATTCAAGCTTTTCAAATACATTTCTGACTTCAGTCTCGTCAAGGTTCCCTGTCCGCTCTTTTCTGTACCTTGAAATGAACGGGATGGTTGCTCCATCTTCAAAAAGCTTAACAGTCTCACTGACCGAATCTGTTTTTATCTTTAAATCTTCAACTATCTGCTTTACTATAAGGTCTAAACTCATCTTTACCTTCCTTTCAAATTTCGTGCATTATAACATGTTTTCTGTTATTTTTCAATTATTTTCATACATCACCGGATATTTTTCCTTTCTTTATTTTAATTTTTTACTTGATTTAAAAATAATATTCTGATATAATAATTTAAAATTAATCTTGGAGTGTAAAAATGGGATTATTTTCAAGAAAACCATTAACAGAGAAAGTTTACATTGAATTTCAGAAGAAAAATTATAAGACAGTAATAAAATACTGCGAGAAAATTCTCAAGGATAATCCGAAGAATGTTGAATACATGAAAATCATGGGTGATGCCTATATCAAGCGTGAGAAATTAGAAGAAGGCATCCAAGCTTATGAAAAAGCTGCGGGAATCAGTAAGGAACGGAATTTACCTGAAAAGACCATTCTCATTTATAAAAAATTAATTGAATTGAAGCCCGGTGAAGGTTCGTATTATTTCGATCTTGCCCAGATGTATGAGTTGAGCGGGTTGAATGAAGAATCATCGAACTACTATGAAAAGGCCAGCGATAAATTCATCGAGGCCAATTTAGGGATTCAAAGTTTGAATGCGCTTCAGAATTCAATTCGCCTTAAACCGGGAGATATTAACCTCCGGTTAAAACTTGCGAATAACTACAAAATTGAAAACCTGATTCATAATGCGTTATCGGAATATATCTCAGTTGCCCAGATTTACTGTGATAAAGGTGCTTATGAAACTGCGTTATCCATCGTCAAGAAGGCTCTCGAAATCGAACCTAATAATCCTGAAGTCCATTATGGAATGGCTTTTATCTTTCTGTATCAGAAGGAACCGAAAAAGGCAATGGATGAATTGAAGGCAACCATTGCATTGAATCCTTCTCATGTAAAAGCTTATCTTGAACTTGCGCGCCTTTACCTCCTCCAGAAAAATTATTCAAATGCAGACATGGTCTTCAGAAAATGTTTAAAGATTAACAGTGAATGTATTCCTGCAATTGAAGGAATCGGCGACATCTTCTCTATCAAGAAACTGATGTCTGATACGCTTGAATATTATTCGTGGGCGTTACGGTTATATACTCAGAAGGACAGCATTGATGATATGGAAAGGATTTACAGGAAAATCCTGAATTTCTTCCCCGACAATGCATACGCACTTGAGGGCTGGGGCGACCTTAGCGTCAGGAAAGGCATGCTTATTGAAGCGATTGATAAATACAAAAGAGTCATGGATATGTATGTCAAACAGAATCTTCAGAGAAATGCAATTGAGTTGGGAAAAAAGATCCTTCAGATAAATCCTGCTGAAAAGGATATTGAACAAAAGATCAAAGACATTGAATACTCAATGAAATTTTCCGATAATATCCAATTAACTTCTGATTCTGTCAGTGACCAGGAAGAGAATGATATAATATTTGAGAATCCGGAAGCAAATCTTGTTCTGGAAGAAGTTTTAAAATTCTCAAAAGAGAAAGACTTCAATTCTGCAATAAACTCTGCTAAACTCCTTCTTGAAAAGTTACCTAACGATATTAAGGCCCTGGAACTGCTTGGAGATTTATACTGTGAAATTTCCAATTTCCGCGGAGCGATATTTGCATTCGGAACAGCCGCAGAAATTGCAGGGAAGAAAGGAGATGTTTCAACGGCATTCAAGATTTTTAAGAAAATGACCGAAAGTCTTGAAAAAGTAGATATGTTTGATAACGGTGTTGGAGAAAAAACAGAGATCCTAATCAATGATTATATGAAACAGGCGGAAAAATTTGTTGATAACGGAAAGATTGCCCAGGCATCAGAAATATATAAAAAAATCCTTTCTATTTATCCTGAACACCCGGGAGCAAAGGAAAAATTGACTGAAATTTCACTCATAGATATATTTGATGAGCGCTTGAAAAGCAGTGTTTCAAATGAAGATTACTATTCACATTTCAATCTTGGTATTGCTTTCAGAGAGATGGGAATGTTTGAGAAGGCGATAAACCACTTTGAAACAACAATAAAATCACTGAAATATTATCTCCAGGCATGTGACATGATCGCGGACTGCTATGTTCAGTTGAACAACTTCGATTTAGCAGTTCTTTGGTGCAACAAAGGTATTCAGAATGGGAATTTCAAACCTGAAGAGAAACTTGAATTAAAGTACCGGTTAGGAACTATATATGAAAAGCAGGGTAATATCGGAAGCGCTCTGAAATGGTTCAGTGATGTATTCAAGGAAGATTACAACTTCAGGAATATCGGTCAGAAAGTTGCTTTGCTTTCACAGAAATTAAAAGAAGATCAATAAATAAGTTCAATTCTAAGAAGGCTACTTCTCAGGAGTTTCCCCAAAAATTCATGGGAAAAATCTATAAATATATATATAGGCAAATAAATAATTTCAGTAAGTGAAACACATATGATTTAAAAAGATGTGGAAACATTTAAAAAATATAATCAAATTTAAATATGAGATTGCTCCGTTGTTCCCTTAGAACTTCTCGCAATGACTACTGACGTTATTGGGTTTACAGATGTCATAATGTCATCGCGAAGGAACGAAGTGACTGCGGCGATCCAGAATCGTGATTCGAAAAACAAAGAGAGATTGCTTCGCTACACTCGCAATGACTACTGACGTTATTGGGTTTGCAGATGTCATAATGTCATCGCGAAGGAACGAAGTGACTGTGGCGATCCAGAATCGTGATTCGTGATTCGTGAACCGTGATTCGGAATGTAATGTAAAAAAGCATTACATTAATGATATTTTTTAATTTTTAAATTTATTTGAACTCTGCGAAATTCTTTTTCTGCATTCACACCCACCATTGAAATGGTGGGCTAAAAGCGTTCTATCCCCACGGAAAGATTTCCTCAGGAAATCTCAGTCAGAGATTCAAGTTTGAGTTCTTCAGTCCTGAACCCGAATGAAATGAGTGGTTCATGGATGCCTTCCTAATCGGGGAGTATTTTTATATGACGTCTCGAACTCCATACTCGAACTCGAACTGATTTTA
>JAQVHJ010000134.1 GCA_028696285.1 bacterium | reverse complement strand
AATGTATTTAAGCATGATAAAAGATTACGGTTTCTTTTAGGAGATGTCCGTGATAAACAACGTTTATTGATGGCGATGGAAGAGATAGATATTGTTTATCATATAGCTGCCATAAAGCATGTTCCTATATCTGAATATAATCCATTTGAAGCGGTTAAAACGAATGTAATTGGTACGCAGAATGCTGTTGAATGCGCATTGGAATCGGGAGTGAAAACCTTTGTCGGGATCAGTACAGATAAAGCAGCAGAACCGATAAATGTCATGGGGGCTACAAAGCTGCTGGGTGAGAAAATTATTACTGCAGCAACATTTTATAAAGGTAATAAAATTACGAAATTTTCTTCAGTCAGATTCGGAAATGTTCTTGGTTCAAGAGGTTCAGTTGTTCCTCTTTTTATTGAACAGATAAAAACAGACGGGCCCGTTACAGTAACCGATCCCGAAATGACAAGATTTTTCATGACTATCCCTGATGCTGCCGGATTGATCTTTAAAGCTACAGAATTGACTCAAGGCGGCGAGGTATTCATTTTAAAGATGCCGACAATGAGATTAGGTGACCTTGTTGAGGTTTTAATTGAAGAATATGCTCCGAAATTCGGGTATAAACCGGGAAATATTAAAATTAAATATTTGAAATCACGGCCGGGTGAGAAATTTTACGAAATCTTACTTTCTGAATCAGAAGCAAAATTTACTCTTGAGACAGAAGAGATGTTTATAATTCTCCCGCATCCCGAATATAACGCGGTTTTAGATATTGATATTAAGAAATACGGGAAAGCAAATAAGGTTAAAGTAACTAAATATTCTTCAGAAGGAAAGGGATTAAGTAAAAAAGAGATTCGAGAACTAATAAAAAAGATGAACTTAAATCTATAGGTTACTTTTCCGGTTTATTTAATGAAATTATATATTCTAAGCTTTAACATCCTTTCAGAAATAGAGAACCGACTCCAGGTAAATGATTCTCTCTATTTCATTGAGGGGTACCTGTCATTTATACCGAGAAAACAATTCAAGAAGGAAATTCGTTATAACAAGTCAGAATTCTATTCCCATTGTAAAAGGATAATGCGATATTTATATGTTCAGGGCCGGAAAAAAGATGAAGGGTATAATAAATTGAAAATATTTGAATTAGAACTGAATCTTTATCTTCTCCTTTTTATTAAAAATTATTTTTTCCTGAAAAACATCAGGGAGCATGATATTTATATTATAGATGATAATTCTTTGGAAATCAGGGTAATTAAAGATGTTTTAAAATACCAGAACATTAATTTTTCCGAAATAAAATTTCAAGATGATTCAAAAAATATTTCGGGAAAATTAAAAGAATTAATTACCGGGTTAATTTATTTTTTAAAGCGGTTGAATAATATTTTTATCAGCACGAAAGAATTAATTTATCTCGAAACCACCAGCCACCCTCTTATGGAAAAAGTATTTTTACATCTGCTTAAAAATACGAAAGAAAGTATTGTAGTAGGGAATAAACATAAAGGCTTATTTAAATATATTTTCAATCCACGTGTTTTTCTTGCACCAAAAACGAAGAATAAAGAAGAGCCGAAATATTTTATTCCCAAACTGGACGAAGAAGTTATAGAAGGAATTGATATCAGAGAAGTAATACTACGCTATTTAGAAGGAGTGAAGATAAACCCAAAATTAATGTTAAAGATCAATTCATATCTTTCTCCGAATAAAATGAATATAAAAAGTGCGGTTTTTCTGTTTGACAGGTATCCGAATCAAAAACTCCTAATAGAAAATTTCCAAAAGCATAATATTCCCGTTTACATGATACAGCATGGGATTTACGGTGAACTCGAACCTCCGATTGAAGCAGATTATTTTTTTATTTGGGGAGATTATATGGAAAAATTACTGAGGAGTTACAGGAATGAGAAACTCCAAACCATTAAAACAGGCAATTATCTTTATAAAAACTATCTCGAAAAAAAGAAAGAGATTCTTTCCGCAAAGGAACGATTTGAAAAGATGTATAAAATTAAGTTAGATAAAAAAGTAATGGTTTTTGTAACCCAGCCTAATGATAACGGATTTTTAGATAACGATACATATGAAAACCTTATCCCCTTATTATCAGAAATGAAAAATTATATGGATGATTGGAATTTAATCATTAAAATTCATCCCCGGGAAGATGAGAAAATTTATTCCAAGATATTGAATAGTTTAGGATTAAGTAAAAAGGTCATTTTAACACGCTGGTTTAATCCATATGAGCTTCTGACTTTTTCTGACAGGATAGTTTTTATGTATTCTACAATGGGTCTTGACGGGATTGCTTTTGATAAAGAGGTTATTTTGATTAATCTCACTCAATTTACTGATCCGATTAATTTTTCAGCATATAATTGTTTTTTCCCTGTAAATGATGCTAATAGTTTGAAAAGAATCTTTTCCAAGGAACCTTTAAACATATCAAAAGAGGAGAAAGAACGATTTCTTATTGATTTCATGAGTAAGATTGATAATAATGGTATTGAAATAATTTGCAATGAAATTTCTAAAACTTAAATAATTATAAATTCATAGATGAATTTATCCCTTGAAAAAATAAATAATTTATGTTATAATTTCATGTGAAAGACAGGAGGAAACATAAATGAAGTACTGTAAAAAATGTGTAATGCCTGATACCCGACCGGGTATTCAATTTGATTCAGAAGGAGTCTGCTCAGCCTGCAGGCATCATGAAGAAAAGGCAAAAGTTGATTGGGATAAACGCTGGAAGGAACTTGAGGATTTAGCAGATAGATATCGCCGCAAGGATGGTTATTATGACTGTATTGTTACCGTAAGTGGTGGAAAGGACAGTCATTACCAGCTCTATATTTTCAAAGAGAAATTAAAAATGAATCCACTGCTGGTAAACGTTTTTAATTTCAGCTGGACTGATATAGGCTGGATGAATTATAATAATATGAGCGATGTTTTCGGAGCAGATACCATTTCCCTGCATTTAAACAGGAAATTAGCACGGAAATTTTTATGGAAAGCTCTGGTAAAGATGGGGTCTCCGACATGGTACTGGGATAGAGCTGTTTATGCCTTTCCTTTAAGAATGGGGATCAATTTCAAGATACCTCTGATAATTTACGGGGAAAACGTACCTTATGAGTACGGTGGATTTCAGACGGAAGAGACATATAGCGCAATGAATCAGATCAGCAATGATGTCGTAAAGGAAGTTGCCTGGGATTACTGGCTGGATGACGATATTCAAATGAAGGATCTTAATACCTGTATTTATCCGACAAAGGAGGAGATTGCTTCCGCAAAACTGGAACCTATTTATTTAAGCTATTTTGTCAATTGGGAAGGACATAAAAACATGGAATTAATGAAAAAATACGGATTTAAATCTCTTGACGATACAAAAGAATGGAAACGAGCCGGGTATATTGAAGATTACGACCAGATAGATACTAAGGGATATCTTGTGCATCCGTGGTTGAAGTATCCTAAATTCGGTCATGCACGGGCAACAGATGTCGGAAGTATTTGGGTGAGAAACGGGAGGATAACACGTGAGGAAGCAGTCAAATTAGTGAAGGAGAATGATTATAAATTAGATCCCGAAGCGTTAAAAGACTTCCTGGATTTTGTCGGACACACAGAAGAGGAATTCTGGAAAGCTGTTGAACCTTTCTGGAACAAGGATCTCTTTGAAAAAGTTAACGGGAAATGGATACTGAAAGACCCGATTTGGAAACAGAAATAATTTAAAGAAATTTCATATATTCTTACTTCTAAATATTTCTACTTAAAAATATTAATTTCCCAATAATTCAATATTTATAGAGCGTATTGCAACATTGCAACGGCTGTCCCCTATTTTCGCTTGACTAAAATTATAATTTAAGTTATAATATTTATTTAATAGAAGATGGTATAAATGAGCGATATTAAGAAGAAAACAGTACTTGATTCATTTTTCATGATTGTGAATTCAGGTTTTAGCCAGATTTTACAGACGGTAAAGGGGATTATTGTATCTAAGTTTCTCGGACCTGTTAATCTGGGGATCTGGTCTAATTTAATGTTAATTGTTTCCTATGCAGATTTTCTTCAGCTTGGAACACTTCAGGTTTTAACTCGGGACTATCCGAGAGAGAAAGCGAAGGGAAATGAAGAAGAATGCCAAAAGTTAGTTGATACTAATTTTACTTATCATATAATTATAGGGTTGATATTTTTTCTTGGAATAATTATTTATACATTCATTTTTTTCAATTCTATTACACCTGTTTTCAGATGGGGATTACTTACAATAGGTTTTTTATTTCTTCTTATGAGGATTTATGAATTTATTTCAAGAACGATAAGAGCTTTTGATAAAATTAAAGAGATAATGGTTTCCGGGATTGTGTTTTCTATTTGTATTGTAATTACCGGAATTATTCTAACTTATTATTTTCAATTATATGGTTTGTTTCTTTCAATGCTGATTACTTATATAATCAGTATTATTTTCATTTTAATCTATGTTCCCTTTAAATTTAAATTTGATTTTGACACTAAAAAGATCGGGTATATTATTATAGCAGGCCTTCCAATAATGCTTGTTAATTTTTTCTATTCTTTAGTAAGAAGCATTGATAAAGTGTTTATTCTTGCTTTTTTAAATCATGAAGATCTTGGTTATTATCATTTCAGTATTATGATAACCGGTTTTTTCATGATGGTTCCTTTTGCAATTGCAAGCCAGATGTTTCCTAAACTTAGTTTTAAGTTTGGAAGTGTAACGGATAAAAAACAGATGTTTAATTTTGTTTTTAAACCGACATTGGGTCTCTCATATTTTGAATTTTTCATTACAGGCTATGGGTTAATAGGTGTGCCATTCTTGGTCAATTTATTTCTTCCTGAATATAGGGAATCAATCCCGCCATTTGAAATAATTTCAGTCGGTTTATTTTTCCTGTCCATCTCCGGGATAATAGGAAATTTTCTTATTGTTATTCACCGTCAAAATGACATTTTAAAGGTAAGTATAGCTACCTTAATTATTTGTCTAATAACCGATTATGTTTTTCTCAAATTGGGTTACGGAATAAGCGGGGTAGCTTTAGGAACATCAATCACATATGTATTTTACGGTTTAGGGGTAATCTTCTATGGTATGAAAAATGTTACAGATGATTTCAAAATAATTTTCAGAAGTATTTCAAAAATATCGGTACCGATGCTTTTATGTTTTGCAGGTGTTCTAATGTATTACGGGATTGAGAAATATTTCTGTTTAAACGGCAATCTTATTTACTTACAAAGATTTGTTATTTTTTCAATTGTTGCGCTCCCCACCGGGGCATATTATTATTTTAAACATTACAGGCATGAGATGAAGTAATGAAGATATTAATGAGTTCACATCATAAAAGAAATATTAATTCCGGAGCCTCCGGGACAGTTGAGAGAATAGGACTTCATTTACAAGCCTTCGGGAATGATGTTGACTTTATTTTTTGGGATGATTTTAAGTATTTCTTTAAAAATCCGAATATTTCTCTTTTATTTGAGTTTCCCCAAAAACTTTATAAACATATAAACAAAAAGGATTATGATATTATTGATGTTAGAGGGAGTGTGGGTTATCTTTTAGGGAAAAAACCGCATCCAGGGAAGTATATTTTCAGAAATGGAGGATTGGATACCAGATTCTGGAAGGACTATTATCTGGAACAAATGAGATTAGGTTTTGCTGATTATTCATTTAAATTCAGATGGGGAATGAAAAAAACAAATCAACATGAATATTCAGCAATAAAAGGCTGTGATGGTGTTATTGTAATGTCAAATGAAGATAAGGATTTTATCGAAAACGAGATGGGAATTAAAGGAAAAGAAATTTCAGTAATTCCCGGGGGTATAGAAAACTATCCGGATTCATGTAAAAATTTTATTTCAAGAAAAAGAGATATAGCAGTTATCGGCTGGTGGGGATATATTAAAGGATATCCCTATATCATTGAAGCATTGAAAAATCTGATTAAAACCTTTCCGGGATTGAAGATTACTTTTTTCGGATTTAATCCTGAAATTCCGGAATTCAAGAGCAATGTTGCCGGGGATTTATTAAATCACTTAGAAGTGAAATTCGGATTAACAAACCGGGAACTTCTTGAAGCTTTAGGAGACCACAAGATATTACTTGTTCCTTCATTGTTTGAAGGTTTTGGTAAGGTTGTTCCGGAAGGAATGGCAATGGGAAATATTATCATAGCAACTGAAGTAGGCGCAGCAAAAGATCTTATAAAGGACGGAATTAATGGTGTTTTGATCAGAAAACGAAATTCAAATGATATAGTAGAAAAGGTTACGTACGTCTTGAATAATCCTGATAAGTTTCAAGAGCTATCTTTAAATGCGAGAGAATTCATTAAGGATTATACCTGGAAAAATATTTCATTGAAGACAGTTCAATTTTATGAAAGGATAATTAAATTAAACAAATAAAGGAGTACAAATGACGGAGAATAAATTTGAGAAATACGAAAAGACGTATTGGAAACTTTGGAATAAGGACAGAAAAATTGTGTCGTTAATAGATGAAAAGAAACCGGATCTTTCAATTCTGGATCTTGGCTGCGGATTCGGAAAATTGGATTATCATTTTAAGAAGAGGGGAGCTTATGTTTTTGGAGTTGAACAGAATGAAGAGAGGGTTAAGGTTGCAGAGTTAGTAGTAGATGAATTGTATAAAGGATCATTTCTTGAAAACGAATTTTTAAATAAATTAACTAAAAAATTTGATTA
>JAQVHJ010000133.1 GCA_028696285.1 bacterium | reverse complement strand
ATATATGTTTTTAAGCTATGCTTCTCCTGTTACCAAAAGCCTCGCAGTTGGTGGATATCTTCTCCAATATACCATCAGTGATATTATTGGACATGATGAGATAGCTTTCTCAACAGGAACATTTGATATATCTTCAAATATCCTGGCCCTGTCCGTGGGATACCGGGTCTCTAAACAATGGGCTCTCGGTTTGAACATGAAATCTCTTACTCAGGATTTTCGCGAAAACCAGGCTGATGCATTCGGATTCGATTTCTCAATTCTTTACGGGGTGCAGGATAAACTCCATGCAAGCCTTGCGTTCCGAGATATTTCTGAAACATTTTCCTGGGATTCAGGATATGAGGAAGATGTACCTATGATAACTCAATTCGGGGCGTCATATAAGATTGACAAAAGCTGGACAGCTTCCCTGGAAATGTCTTCAAGAAAGGATGAAAAATCAATCCTCCACTTCGGTGTTGAATATTCTTTAGGGGATTTAAATGCAGCTTTTGGATATTCCGACTCTCTCTTCTCCGCAGGTGTCGGAGGCACTTTTAAAATCTCCAGTAAAAATTATCTCGGGGTTAATCTCGTTTATAAATCTGAAAAAGAAGGTTTCAAACCCCAATATGCTTTTTCTCTTAGCTATTTAACAAGATAATTCAGGAGAATTTCAATGAGTGTTGGTGAAATCAAGAAAGTTAGGGACATTACTATCTTTAAGGACCTTTCCGAAGATGAAGCGTCTTTCCTTGGTGAATTTTTGGAATCGCAGACTGTCAATCCTAAAGAAACAATTCTAAGAGAGAATCAGATTACACGCAGTTTATTTCTGATTGCAAAAGGGAAAGTCGAGATATTGATCAATGTTCCGGGAAGAGAACCAAAACATATTGTTGACCTGGATAAAGGTAATTTCTTTGGTGAAATGAGTTTTCTGGACGGGAGATTACATTCCGCTTCAGTTATCAGTATGGATCACTGTGAAATTTTAATTCTTCGAAAAAAGGATTTCGATCATATCTCCCAGGAACGGCCTTTTCTTGCAAATAAAATTCTCTCGAGTATGCTGAAGGCTGTTCTCATTCGTTTACGGGATACAAATAAAAAATTAAAAGAAATTCTTACAGGAGATACTCCCAAGGAGAGTTGAAATGCCTTACTTTTTCAAAGGAAAACAACCGGAGATTCACAGCTCAGCTTTTATTTTTGACGGAGCTATAATCGTCGGTGATGTAGTGATAGGAGAAAAAACCTCTGTCTGGTTCAACTCTGTCATACGGGGGGATGTCAATTATATCCGGATCGGTAAATTCTCAAATATTCAGGAACTCTCTGCGTTACATGTTGATACTGGAAAATACCCCTTGATTATAGGGGATTATGTAACCATAGGACATAATGCTGTCCTCCACGGATGCACAATTAAAGACAACGCCTTGATCGGAATGGGCGCAATAATTTTAAATGGCGCGGAGATTGGCGAATTGAGCGTCGTCGGGGCAGGAGCGCTCGTAACTGAGAATTCAAAAATACCTCCGGGTACATTAGCTGTCGGTATCCCTGCTAAAGTAAAAAGGGAACTGACTCCGGATGAAAAAGAAATGATAAAGAAATCAGCTATGCATTATGTAGAGATCGCAGAAGGTTATGAGAAAAAATAAATTTCAAAATGAACCTTATTTATATTAGCTTCGGCTCTAATGTTCATGACAGAATATCCTTCATTAAGCAAGCTCTAAATAATCTTATTAAAGCCGCAAAAGCTGAAAATATTTTAATCTCTCCTGTATATAAAACTACCCCGATTGATATGGACTCAGAGAACTTCTTCCTTAATGGAATTATTAAATTTCATTCTGAATTGGACCCTTTTAAAATCCTGGAAATCACTAAAAAAATTGAAATGGAACTCGGAAGACCTGATTCAGAAAAAGGGAAAAAACTCGATAGAACTATCGATTTAGATATCATTCTCTTCAATAATGACAAGATTGATGAACCTGAACTTAAAATCCCACACCCGGGATTAAAGAAAAGACTCTTCGTCCTAATCCCGCTTTTAGAGATATCCCCCGACCTTATAGACCCGGAAACAGGGAAAATATTGAAGAATATCATCAATTTTTCCGAATTTTCAGGGCAAGCCATTGAAAAAACAACAATAAAAATTTTTTGATTTTTTCTAAAAAAAGACTTGAAATTTACAAAAAAATGTAGTATATTATATCTTTTAGCACTCGACTGGTTAGAGTGCTAATTTAGTTGTTTGATAAAAATGTAGAAAACAAGAAAAGTGAAAAGGAGGTAAAGGCCATGGCAAAACAATTCCAGTACCATGATGAAGCCAGAGAAAAGATTAAAAGAGGAGTAGAGCAATTAGCTCGAGCAGTCAAGATTACCTTGGGTCCTAAGGGCCGTAATGTTGTTCTTGACAAGAAGTTTGGTTCTCCGACCATCACAAAAGACGGGGTAACAGTTGCGAAAGAAGTTGAATTAGAAGATACCTTTGAAAATATGGGGGCGCAGCTGGTTAAGGAAGTTGCAACAAAGACCAATGACATTGCCGGGGACGGAACAACAACCGCAACAGTTCTTGCTGAGATCATTATTAAGGAAGGAATCCGCAATGTTACCGCAGGCGCAAATCCCATGTTCATTAAACGCGGGATTGAAGTTGCTGTTGAAGCAGTTGTAGAAAAGATCAAATCCCAGGCAAAGAAGATCAAAACAAAAGAAGAGATTGCTGCGATTGCTGCGATTTCCGCAAATAATGATAAGGAGATCGGCCAATTGATTGCTGATGCAATGGGTGTAGTAGGCCAGGAAGGTGTTATTACCGTTGAAGAAGCAAAGGGAATTGAGACTACTCATGAAGTAGTTGAAGGTATGCAGTTTGATAGAGGTTATCTGTCTGCTTACTTCGTTACAGATGCAGAAAGAATGGAGACTGTCTTTGAAGATGCTTTCTTATTGATCTATGACAAGAAGATCTCCAACATGAAGGAAGTCTTCCCCATTCTTCAGAAGGTTTCTGAGATGGGAAAACCTATAGTAATTCTTGCAGAAGATGTTGAAGGTGAAGCGCTCGCTTCTTTAGTCGTCAATAAAATTAGAGGCGCTCTCCAGGTAGCAGCTGTTAAATCCCCCGGATTCGGCGACAGAAGAAAAGCAATGCTTGAAGATATCGCAATCCTTACCGGTGGTAAACTGATCAGTGAAGAGCTGGGTATGAAACTTGAAAATACAACAGTTGACATGCTCGGAACAGTCAAGAAGATCAAGATTGATAAGGAAAATACCACCATTCAACAGGATGCAAAAGAGAACAAGAAAGAGGTTGACGGAAGAATTGCCATGATCAAGAAGCAGATTGAAGACTCCACTTCTGATTATGACAAGGAAAAACTGCAGGAACGTCTTGCTAAATTAGCAGGCGGGGTTGCAGTAATTAAAGTCGGAGCAGCAACCGAGACTGAAATGAAAGAGAAAAAGGCAAGAGTAGAAGATGCTCTCTCTGCAACAAGAGCTGCAGTTGAAGAAGGAGTCGTTCCCGGCGGCGGGATTACATTCCTGAAATCTCTCGAAGTTCTTGAAAAAGATAAAACCAAGATTAAGCCTGAATTCTTTACCGGAGATTATGTAATCGGTATCAACATTGTTAAAAGAGCTCTCGAAGAACCTGCAAGGCAGATTGCTGTCAATGCCGGAAGAGAAGGAGCGGTTATCGTTGAAAAGTTAAAACATGAAAAAGAAAATATCGGCTACAATGCCCTTACTGATAAGTTTGAGGACATGCTCAAGGCCGGAATCATTGACCCTGCAAAAGTCGCGAGATCCGCGCTTCAGAACGCATCATCAATTGCCGCAATGATCCTTACAACCGAAGTCATGATAGCAGAAAAACCCGAAGAGAATAAATCCCTTCCTCCGATGCCTCACGGCGGCATGGGCGGCATGGGCGGTATGTATTAATACCAGTCTCACCTATTCATATTACACAAAGCCCCGTTCTCAGGAACGGGGCTTTTTTTTCGCTATTCATTGTTTATAATCTGATAATATTGAAGTTTTAAATTAAAACAATACGGGCGTTATCGCAAGATCTAGCAAGCGCAGCGAAGCGTCCTGACCCTTCGCCCCTACAATGTGTATCAAATGCTTGTAATACAATTCTTACCGTTTACTGTTCACCGCTTACCGTTCACCGTTTACCGTTCACCGTTTACCGATTTACCTGTTGACTACTAAGATAACTTATGATATAATAAGTATTTGGAAATGGAGGAAACTATGTTTACCGGTATTGTTGAAGAACTAGGAAAATTAAAGAGAAAAGAGAGGAAATCTGGAATAAACACCCTCTTAATTTCAATTCCCAAAAAGGATTTTCTCTCAAATGTTCAGGTCGGCGACAGCATTTTAGTTAATGGAGTCTGCCTTACTGTGATAAAGCTTGGCAACTTGGATTTTACTGTTGAATTCATGCCGGAAACAGAAAAAATCACCACTATTACCAACTGGAAGACTGGGCAAATTCTTAATCTTGAGAAATCTCTCAGGCCTGACCGGGGATTGGATGGACATATCGTTCAAGGCCATATAGACGGGATTGGCCAGGTTTCTAATATTTCCATTAAAGGAAATAACCGTGTAATAAAAATTTCTGCTCCTTCCGAACTTTTAAAATTCATAGTAAAAAAAGGATCTATTGCACTGGACGGGATAAGTTTAACTGTATCTGACGTTAACCGGGATAGCTTTGAAGTGAGTATTATCAAGCATAGTTTTGAGAATACCAATCTGAAAAGTTTAAAACCCGGGGCTAAAGTGAATATCGAAACAGATATTATAGGTAAATACGTTGAAAAATTACTGAATAAGGAGGAAAGATGACCTTCCATAGTGTTGAAGATGCTATAAAGGATATACATGCAGGAAAGATGGTTATTGTTGTGGATGATGAAGACAGGGAGAATGAAGGTGACCTTGTTTTTGCAGCAGAAAAGGTAACTCCTGACCTTATCAATTTCATGGCAAAGAACGGCAGGGGTTTAATTTGTGTTCCTATTACCCGCGAACGCGCATCAGACCTTGACCTTGATCCTATGTGCAATTTCAATCAGGACAAGAGAAAAACAGCATATACCGTAAGTGTAGATGCAAAGAATGGAATAACCACGGGAATTTCAGCTTTTGACAGAGCAAGAACCATAGAGATCATAGCAAACAAGCGCTATAAAAAGGGCGACCTCATCAGACCCGGGCATATATTTCCGCTTATAGGAGTTCCCGGCGGAGTTCTTAGGCGAGCCGGGCACACAGAAGCTGCAATTGACCTTGCGCGACTGGCAGGTTTGGAACCGGCGGGAGTTATTTGCGAGATAATGAAAGATAACGGGGAGATGGCAAGACTGAAGGACCTCCTTTTATTTTCTAAGAAACATAAAATTAAAATAATTTCAATTGAAGACTTAATTGCTTATCGCCATAAAAGTGAAAATCTTATAAAACGCATCTCGACCTTCCGCTTCCCTTCCAAGTTTGGAATGTTTAAGGGGGTTTTATTCTCAACAAACGATGATACTGAACATCATTTAGCGATTATAAAAGGAAATGTAAAAGGCAAGAAAGATGTTTTAGTCAGAGTTCATTCCGAATGTTTAACCGGAGACGCCCTCGGTTCATTACGCTGTGATTGCGGTGAGCAGTTATCCGTTGCACTCAAGATAATAAATAACAAAGGCCTCGGTGTTGTCCTGTACATGCGCCAGGAAGGCCGTGGAATAGGTCTTCCCAATAAATTACGTGCTTACCATCTTCAGGACCAGGGACTCGATACAGTGGAAGCTAATATTAAGCTCGGATTTAAACCGGACTTGAGAGATTACGGGATCGGGGCGCAGATCCTTGCCGAGCTTGGCCTGACAACAATTCATTTAATGACAAACAATCCAAAGAAGGTTGTTGGACTTGAAGCTTACGGACTGAAAATTACAAAGGTTGTTCCACTTATCGTTGAGCCTAATGAAGAAAATATCAATTACCTCAAAATTAAACAGAAAAAACTCGGGCATAAACTTAATATTGCTGACAAGTCAAAGAAAAAGAAATGAAAAGAGATATCCTATGTTTATTCGTTTTTACTTTTCTTCTCCTTATAAATCTGTCTTCTTTTTCTGAAGAAACAATCCGTGAACTTAAATCAGTTCCCGGGGAATGTTTAAACGTGGTCAACACAGTAAGACAAGAAAATAATCTTCCTGAACTTATTTCCGATCCGATATTAAATGAATCTGCAAAAGATTATCTCTATTACTTTATTAAGAAGCATGGAACCGATTTCAGGAATTCCGGTGATTCAATTGACAATGAAATGCAGAAAAGCATTCTCGCCGAGAACCTGTTTACCGACGTAATTTCCGCCGTTTACAGTGAATTATTCATCACAACAAATCCGAAAAAAATCTATGCTCTTCTAAAAGAGAATCAAAAAACAGTGAAAAAGGAATATAACCGTTTCGGAATCGCTGTTCTTGAATATAAAGAATTCTATTATTTCTATTTCTCTTTTTCTGAAAAAAAGACTGAGATTCAAATCAATTCAAATAAATTTGACTTGTTTGACCGTTTCCATTTTGATGTCCAAATCCTTGACACGATAAATTACCGGGATCCTTCCGTGTATATAACTCTCCCGGATGGAACTGTTTCAGAAATGAAGGATATTACTGTTATTGGTAACAGTTTCACGGTTGATTTTGACCGGTTTAAGGAGAATGGAATTTATACCTTTGAAATAATCATGGAG
>JAQVHJ010000132.1 GCA_028696285.1 bacterium | reverse complement strand
TATAATGCAGGACCTACCAGTATCTCACCCTTCTCTGCGTCCTCTTCTATCCTTGATAATAAAAACATTACTTCGTTAAAAATGAAGTATTTTTTCGGGAAATCCTTGAATCCCAAAGCTAAAGAAGTTCCACGTCCCTCTTCCAGAACCTGGTGTATACCTATATTAAATTTACCATGAACTGTTTTTATTACCTTATTCAGTTTTGAAGTTTCATTTATCCTGACTGCAGTCCGTAATGCGCGAAATCTGAAATCGGAATCATTTTTTGAGAACATGGGAAAAATGGCTTCTATCGAATCGCCGCCAAAATTAATAATATCACCCTTATTCTCAAAGATAATATTAATAATCGGTGTAAAGAATGAATTAATTACTTTCGTAATCTCCTCTGCGCCTTCCCTTCCAAGACTGGAAAGTTTCTCTGTCATGTTTGTAAACCCTGAAATATCTATAAAGAGCAGAATTGAATTTGCATCTTTCAAATTCATCTTCTTCTCATACACTCCTTTCGGAGTCATTGTTAGAATATTTTGCAGTAAAGTATTCAGTTCCCGCTTCATTTTTAGAAGGGCAGATGAAGATAATTGTTCTTTCTGTTTTGATCCTATTTTCGGGTCATCTTTAAAAAATACCCTTGCCCGTTCAATTATTTTTTTATCCATTTTATCTCACTCTAAATCTCTGCTGTTTTAAATTTATCATTTGTATAAATACAGATCTCAGACGCAATCTTCATCGCCTCTGTTATAATTTCCTTCGGTTCGAGTTTTGTATTCCGAAGCAATGCGCGTGCTGCAGCAATCGCATACGGCGCGCCCGAGCCTATTCCTATAACCCCATCTTCTGACTCAATCACATCACCATTTCCGGAGATTAATAATGTTGTATCCTTATCCGCTGCAAGCATCAACGCTTCCAACTTACGGAGAACTTTATCGGTTCGCCACTCCTTTGCAAGTTCAACCGCTGCCTTTTGGAAGTTGGCAGGATATTTCTCTATCTTCTTTTCAAACCTCTCAAATAAAGTCATTGCATCTGCTGTTGAACCCGCAAAACCTATTATATACTTCCCGTCTTTGATCGTCCGTATTTTATTTGCATTATGCTTGAGCACAGTATTTCCAAAAGTAATCTGGCCGTCTCCCGCTATTACAACTTTCTTCCCTTTTCTTACGCTTAAAATTGTTGTTCCTGTAAATTTCATACTATTCATATCAACTCCTTGGATGACTTTGTTTATATACTTCCTTCAGTTTCTTTGATGATAAATGCGTATAAATCTGTGTTGTGGATAAGCTTACATGCCCCAGTAATTCCTGAACTGCGCGAAGATCCGCACCACGGTTGAGCATGTGAGTGGCAAATGAATGACGGAATGAATGCGGAGACAGATCAAAATTTAAGCTCAGCTTCTTTATTATTCCTTTTACAATCCTCCTCACGCTTCGGTCAGAAATCCGCTTCCCGGATTTGGTTAAGAATAAAGGATCTTCAAATCTCTTGAATTGTTCAGGAAATTTTTGTTCAGCAAAAGAAATATATTTATCGATCCAAATCTGGGCTGTGTCACCGACAGGTACAATCCGCTCCTTTCTCCCTTTTCCAAATACACGTAAAATACCGCCTATCCTTTCATAAGACCTGATATTGCACCCGACTAATTCAGATACACGGATACCTGTACTGTATAATAGTTCAAGCATTGCCCGGTTCCGGATTGTTAAAAAATCCTTCTCTGTCAGAGCATCGAGCATATCCTTCATTTCATTCTCTTCAATAAATTTTGGTAAACGCTTTGGAAGTTTTGGGCGAATTAAAGAATCTACGGGATTCTCTTCGATTACTCCCTCCCTGATTAAATACCTGAAAAAGCTCTTAAGTCCCGATAGCTTCCGGTTAATTGTGGTTTTTTTTAAATGAAGAGAATCTGTTAAATAGCTCAGGAAATGTCTTATGACAAAGTGATCTGTATGCGCAATATCTAAATCGGGATATGATATTATCAGAAATTTTTCAAACTCATTCAGATCATCACGGTATCCGGCCAATGTATGAATTGAATAATTCCTTTGATTTTCCAAGTATCTCAGAAAATCATCAATCATTTCTTGCAGAATCACTACTTGGGTACCTTTACATTATTTATTATGGTATTAACCTTGTCTAAGAATGGCTTCTTCTCTATCGGCTTAAAAAGAAAATCAACAGCTCCCAGATTAAATCCGTATGAGACATACTGTGATTTCCTGTAAACTCCCGAAATAAAGAGGATTGGTATGGTATTTAATCCCGGAGTTTTCTTCAATTCCTTTGCAAAATCAAAGCCGTTTAATTTCGGAAGAACAATATCCAGAATTATTAAATCGATATTCTCCTTGCTCAATATATCCTTTGCCACGATCGCATCGCTTGCAGTGAAGACTTTATATCCCGAATCTTCAAGGATTATCTTCATTAATTTTAGGATGAACTTATCATCGTCAACTATTATAATTCTCGCAATCTCTTTCCCCGCAACCGGCTTCTCCACTGTTTTTATATCATACCCGATGTCCAGTTCTTTCTGAAAAAGATCGTCAAGCATTTGTGAAATCTGCTTATTCAATTCAATAAATTCAGGTTCCAGTTTTGTTACTTTCTGATACGCTTCCAGAGCGCCTTTTATATCATTCTCCTGCTGAAGGATATTACCCAGGCATAAATACCCGTCAATTAAATTAGGTTTTTCTGCAAGTAAATCGGATAACAACCTCTTTGCTTCTGAAAGGTTTCCGTGCTTAAATAGAAACTGTGCTTTGATCAGATCAATATCCTTGTAATTAGGATTTATCTCCATTATTTTATTGAATACCTGCTTCAATAACGATGTTTTGTCCAACTCCAAGAATGCCTGTGCTAATTTTAAATATGCAGGGAGATAATCCGGTTTTACTTCAATCGCTTTCTTAAGTTGTTCAATTGCCTCGTTATGCCGCTTGGCCTGGATCAATACTGTTCCCAGTTTTGTCAGTGTCTCATAATCTTCAGGATTTTCAGAGAGAATTCGATGGTACTGGGTTACTGACCGTTCAAACGTAGTCTGGTGATCCCTCTTTTCTTCCGCAAACACCTGAATCCGTTCTGCTATACTTGAAGAAACATCATTGACAAAAATACTCTGCATAAGTTTACGTAAATCCGATTCTGAATTCTCTATCTTTGCTTTAATAATATAAGTATCCAGAGCTGAACGAAGTTCTGAAGCATTCTTATATCGGAAATTTTTATGCCTTTCAAGCATTTTTAAAATAATTCCATCAATATCAGGACTTAAATCAGTCCTGATATTTGACGGCATCTTTATCTCCATAGTCTGGACCTTCTTAAGAATCTCATCGGAAGATGTGCCGGTAAAAAGCTTTTCACCCGTAACCAATTCATAAAATACTATGCCGAGAGAAAATAAATCTGAAGAACTGTCAATGTCCTTACCAAATGTCTGTTCGGGAGACATATAACTGAACTTCCCTTTAAGAACATTATCCTGGCCTGTTGACAACAGGGATGCAGCCTTGGCAATACCAAAATCTGTTAACTTGATCTCACCTTCAAATGAAACTAAGATATTGTGCGGACTTATGTCAAGATGAACCAGGTTCAATGGATTCCCAAACTGATCATTCTTCCTGTGGGCGTATTCAAGAGCTAAGGCAATACCCCTGATAATATATACTGCGAGTTCTATCGGAAAGTATCTTGCAACAAATTTGAATTTCGTTAATAATTCCTTCAGGTTCTTTCCGAATAAATACTCCATAACTATATAAAAATTATTCTTGTACTTATCCAACTCGAAGATCTGAATGATATTTTGATGGCTTAATTGGGCGGAGAGCTTTGCTTCGTTAATAAACATATTAACGAAATCCTCATTGGAAAGGATCTCTTCTCTAATGAACTTGATTGCGACAATCTTCTCAAAACCGCTTACTCCAAGTTTCTTCGCGCGCCAGACTTCTGCCATTCCGCCTTGAGCGATAAGGTTAAGAAGCTGATAATTACCTACTCGAGAACCTTCATTCATTAGTCACCTTTAAAATATTTTTCTTTATTAACAATATTATTATTATAGCAGTAATTATTAAAATTATCAAGTCAAAAATTACAAAAGCAGTTTGACCCGGAAATAGACTGAAAAGAAATGCAATTACTCCTAAGGACACCGATGCTGTTGTATAAAGCCATAAAACCTTCATCGATTCTTTATATTTCGAGAGCAGGACGTGATGAAGATGGCTTTTATCTGCAGAAAAGATGTTCTGTTTCGATAGACTTCTCCTGACTACCGCGAAGAGCAGGTCAAACATCGGAATGTACCAAACTAAGGAAAAGATGAACAATCCTTTCCAAAATCCCTCTGTATTCATGATAAGTAACCCTGAGTAAGCAACAATTAAACCTATCAACATACTCCCTGCATCACCAAGAAACATTCTGGCAGGGGAAATATTAAAAAACAAGAAAACCAGGATCGGAATAATTAAATACGTAAAAAAAGGGAATTTGACAATGATTAGAACACTGCTTAAAAAAATTACTGACAGCATTGATAACTGCCCGTCAAAACCGTCATTCATGTTTGACGAATTTATAATCGCAACAATAAACAAGACTCCAAATACCCAGTTAATTCCCGAGATCCCGGTTAATTTAGGGATTAATTCTGAAACAAACAGGAGCAGTACCGCAGAAATAATCTGAAAAACTAACTTAAGAATTGGTTTTAAATTAAAGGAATCGTCAATCAATCCGATAAATACAAGGAGGGAACCGGGAACAAGGATACCTAAAGTCTTATCAAAATTCCCTGAAATTAACATCCCGGTCAATATCCCGAAAAATATTCCTACTCCCCCTAAAATGGGTATGTTTTCTCTGTGAATCTTACGTTCTTCTTTGAAGGCGATATCTACTACATTAAACATCGCTGAAAATTTTTCAAGCAATAACAGTACTGTCAATGTAACAGCAAATTGAATAAAGATAAGGATGAAAACCTTCAATTATTTCCCTGTGGTTTTTTAAAATAATCAATTGTCGCTTTTAATCCGTCTTTAAGAGAATACTTAGGTTCCCAATTTAAAATATTCTTTGCCCGTGTAATATCGGGCTGCCTGACCTTGGGGTCGTCTTCAGGAAGCGGATTAAAGATAATCTCGGATTTTGAATCAGTTAATCCAATTATCTCTTTTGCAAATTCCAATATAGTCATCTCACGTGGATTCCCTAAATTAATCGGATAATGTTCCTTCGAATCCATAAATTTCAATAATCCCTCCACAAGATCCAGCACAAAACAAAAACTTCTGGTCTGGCTCCCGTCGCCAAAGACTGTAATCGGTTCATTATTCAATGCCTGATTAATAAATGCAGGAACTACCCTTCCGTCATTTTTCCTCATCCTCGGACCGAAGGTATTGAATATTCTTACAATCCTTGTGTCAAGGTTATGATACCTGTGATACGCCATTGTAATCGCCTCTGCAAAACGTTTCGCTTCATCATAGACTCCACGCGGTCCAATCGGATTTACATTACCCCAGTAATCCTCATTCTGTGGATGGATAAGAGGATCACCGTAAACTTCAGATGTTGAAGCAAGGAGAAACCCTGATGAATGCTGTTTTGACAGGCCAAGCATATTGTGCGTGCCTAATGCGCCAACCTTTAAAGTCTGAATTGGGAGCTTCTGATAGTCAATCGGGCTGGCAGGGGACGCAAAATGAAAAATAAAATCAATGTGCGTCTCTGTAAAATAGGGTTTGGATACATCGTAATGAACAAATTCAAAATTCGGTTTAGAGAGATGTTCTTTGATATTTTCCCTTGTGCCCGTGATAAGATTATCAACACAAATTACCCGGTCTCCACGCTCAATTAGCCTGTCAATTATATGCGACCCGATGAATCCTGCCCCCCCCGTCACAAGTACAGTTTTCATATTCCTACTCCATAATAACGGAATCCTAATTCCTGTAATTTCGCTTCATCGTAAATATTCCTCCCGTCAATTATAACGGGACTTGAAAGATTTTTCTTAATCTTTTTAAAATCCGCCTGCTTAAACTCGTTCCATTCTGTCAGGACTAAAAGAACATCTGCATTAGTCAATGCCTTATACATATTGTCACTGTATTTTATTTTATCACCTATTATCTGCTTCGTATTTTCAATTGCAACCGGGTCAAATGCTGAGATAGAAGCACCGGCTTCTATAAGCATTTTTATTATATCGATTGACGGAGCTTCACGCATGTCATCTGTGTCCGGTTTGAAGGACAGACCCCAAATAGCTATGTTCTTCCCTTTTAAATCCTGCAAAATACTCCGGACCTTTTCAAAGAAAAACTGTCTCTGTTGTTTATTAACGTTAATTACTTCCTTTAACAGCTTGAAGTTATAACCGGCCTTCTCCGCTATTTTAACAAGGGCAATCGTATCCTTCGGAAAACATGAACCGCCGTAACCTATTCCTGCATTCAGGAATTGAGGGCCAATCCTCTTGTCCAAACCCATTCCTTCCGATACCATGAGAACATCTGCATTTACCTTTTCACAGATTGTTGCGATTGCATTAATAAAGGATATCTTTGTTGCTAAAAAAGCATTGGATGCATATTTAATCATTTCAGCGCTCTCTAAATCGGTAATCAGAACAGGGCAATTTAATATCTTGTACAACTCTGCAATATCTTCCGCTGCCTTCCTTTCGTTCGACCCTATTATAATTCTGTCCGGATGCAGAAAATCATAAACAGCATTTCCTTCCCGCAGAAATTCCGGGTT
>JAQVHJ010000131.1 GCA_028696285.1 bacterium | reverse complement strand
ATCATTTTCCTGCGGTACAAATATAATGTCAGGTTTTACCTTCCTTATTAATTCCGCAACCTTCTTCCGCGATTCAGTTGAATCAAATACAAACCTGTTTTTTAACCCAATTAAAATCCTGTCCTTGACACCTAATATCCCCGTAGCTTTTTTTCTTTCCTGCATCCGCTTTTTAACTGTTCCCATCGGGGTCGGTTCACCGTTTGTCATATCACAAAGATAGACTTCAAATCCGGTTTCAACCAGATTCAGGACAGTCCCGCCCATTCCAATTTCAATGTCATCAGGATGCGGACCAAATATCAGAATTCGGTTCATAATCTATTTTCTCCAATTCTCTTTTTATGGTTTCAATATAATAGTCATAACGCGCGGAAGAATTCTCATACAGGTTATTGAAATTCCGGTGCGTGTCAAGATATAATAACGGAACCGGGATCTCCTTCCACGTCAACCCCTTATGCCATGCCTGGATTATTACCTGTAAAGGCATTGCATAATTATAATCTGAAATATTAAAATTCTGTAATGTATCTACTGTGTACAGTTTCATCCCGCAGAAGGAGTCTGTCAGGTTAAACTCAGTTATCTCCATTAATATACGGGTAATCTTCATGTTGATATTATACCTTTCGCGAATTATTGCTTCGGGCTCCTTTGATTCAATTAAATACCGCGAGCCCGATATGATATCTGCAGAACCGGCAATATCAAAAAAATCTTTTATGCAGAAAGGTAAATGCTGTCCATCGGCATCCATTGTCAATAAATATTTAAATCCTCTTTTTTGGGCATATTGAAATGCCCGTAGAATCGAAAAACCATACCCGTGATTTTTAACATTCCTTATCAATTTTATCTCAGGAAAATTAGATAAAATACCGAGACTATTATCCGATGACCCGTCATCAATTGCGAGAATTTCTGTGCATTTAATATTTATTTGAGAAAATAATGCATCAATAACCTTAAACAGGTTCTTCTCTTCGTTATATATCGGGATTGCTATCAGATTCTTCTGCATCATTCCTGTTTAATCACCATTAATTTTATTTCTGTCATTTCTTCCATGGCAAACTCTGTTCCTTCTCTTCCAATCCCGCTCCCTTTAACTCCGCCGTACGGCATGTGATCTACTCTCCACGTAGGAATATCATTTATGATCACTGCACCCGTTTCCAGCTTTTTATATGCTTTCATGGCTTTGTTAATATCGCACGTGAAAACCCCCGCATTCAATCCGAATTCTGAAAGGTTAACTTCATCCAAAACTTCTTCAAAACTATCATACTTAATCAGGCAGGCAACCGGGCCAAAAACCTCTCGTGAATACACCTCCATTTCAGAATTAACATTTTCAATGATTGTCGGCTGAATAATTGATTTGTATCTTGTACCCCCGGCAAGAACCTTTGCTCCTTTTTTTACGGCGGTCTTTACCCAGTTCTCAATCCGGATAGCCTCCTTCTCAGTTATCATCGGGCCATACTCAACATTCTCATCAGACGGATCACCCACAGGAACTTTCTTTACCGCTGATATAAGGGAATCTCTTAATTCGTTATAAATCTTTTCATTGCAGTAAATCCTCTGAAGTGATATGCAGACCTGTCCTGAATTTGCGCAAATACCGGTAATCAATCTCGGAATTAATCTTTCCATATTACTAATGTCTTCGATTATGACAGGGGAATTTGAGCCTAATTCAAGCGATACTTTCTTCAATCCGGACTGAGATTTTATCGTCTTTCCTACTTCAGAACTTCCGGTAAAAGTGATCATTCGTATTTCGGGGGCATTATTAATCCATCTTCCGATTAAATCCCCAGGACCGGTTACAAGGTTAATTGCATTTTTCGGATAACCTGAATCCAAGAGCAATTGAACCAACTTTACTGCCGTAACCGGAGTGTAAGAAGAGGGCTTGAATATAACAGAATTACCTGTGGCGAAAGCCGGGGCCAATTTATGCACGGCAAGGTTTAATGGAAAATTAAAGGGTGTAATCGCAGCTATAACTCCCAAGGGAAATCTCTCGTAAAATAATGTCCTGCCGACACCGCCTTTCCCCGCATCTCCCTTCAATACAGAACCTTTTAAATGCTTTATTACTTCAGAAGCAAATCTGAAATTTTCAATCGCTCTTCCGACTTCTCCGCGGGAATACTTAATTGCTTTCCCCGCTTCTTTGGCAATAGCCTGGGCAAACTCCTCTCCCCGTTCCTGAAGAAGGCTTGAAGCTTTACTCAGTATCTCCGCCCTTTCATAGACCGGCAATGAGTTTATCTCCCCGACACCAGCTTTCGCACCGGATATCGCTGATAAGAAACTTTCTTCGTCTGTTTCATGAACTTGTGCTATTTCTTCCCCGGAATAAGGATTAAAGACCGGAAATGATTTCTTCGTTCGTCTCCAGGCACCGTTGAAATAAATCTTTAATTCATCCATTTCTCATTTCACTTTAAATGTTGAAATCGCATTTATAACGGATTCGTAGGTTTCTTCAAAATCACTGCTGAGGGCTTTATAGCTGAATTCAATTATTTTTTCTTCTGCATAATAAATAAAAATCAATCCACTCATCTGTTCATGGCTTTTATTATCCGGAAACCCGAACATATACCCTTCTGTTGACAAACCGTCAATATCAACAAGAATTAATTCCGGTGATTGGGAGTCCTGATAAGGAATTAAAAATTTTTCTATGCCTTCTTTTAGTCCCTCCTTTACAGGGATTCTTGACTCAAACACCCTGAGATCGTTTGATTGTGAATGCATTTTAATATAAAATACATTTTTCCTGTCACCTGTTGATATAAGGAACTCTGTACTCGCTCCCCGGGGAACACTTATCTGCCAACCTTCCGGCGGAGTAAAAACAAAACTCTCATCTAAAACCGGGATCTCTTCACCGGTTGTAAATTTCCCCGTGACTATTTCTACTTTGTCTTCCTTGTTAATGTTATCTGTAACCTCTTTGGGTACACATCCGTATAAAATAATCAAAAATAATCCAATTAGAATAAATACCGCTTTTTTCATAAATTCCCCCTTCTTTATTAATATTTATAACATATTTATTTTTTTAAGTCAATAGTAAAAATATATAGGAGTTTCCCCATTTTTTTTATTAAATTTAGTTCAATTAATCATCAAAAGAGATTTTTATTTACAAAAGATTTTTTTAATGAATTTATTCTAAATATGTATGTAGGCCCAGGTAATGTCATTGCGAGAACCGGAGCGAAGCGAAGGGACGCGGCAATCTACCTGGGTAACAATGAACAGAAAAATATCCGGGCTTCAGCCCTTGTTTTAGTCCGATTAATCGGACGATGGAATCCATATCAGGAATAAATTCCTGATATGTTTTCGTTATATATACCGTGGTTAAAACCACGGCCTACATGCATAGAAACAATAAATTGTTTAATTATTAATAACACCCAGGTAGATTGACACATCGAACTTTTCTAGTTCTTCGCGCGATGACATACAAACGTTTCCAAACCAAATTACGTTATTAGTCATTGCGAGAAAAGTTTGAAAAAGTCGACGAAGCAATCTCTCTTCATTTTTCGAATTACGGATCACATATTTTAACCTGAGGATGTGTTGTGTTCAAAGGATACAGGCTTCCGGGAAGGTAAACCATAAAGGGTTTACCCTGAAACGAAACACTATAAAAAAATTCCAAAAGAAGGGCTTCCGGCAGGAAGCCACTACAATGTGTATCAAATGTTTGTAATACAAATCTTTTGAATCACAGTTCATTTCGATTTAATTTGCTTTAAACGTCCGCAATATATGCAAAAATGCTATATTCATAATTTTCAATTAGAAGTGGTGCACCCCAAAGAGATACACCCCACTTGGTGTATCATATATGCGTTGTCAAGCATCCTTGTGATGCATGGTGGGCCGCGGTTTCAATTCACATTCAATTGATTGTTAAGTATCCCTCGCTCTGAACATCAGCACATTGTTTTATAATGTCATATTTAATTTTTCAATTTTCAATTGGAAATATTCTCTCCGTGGTGAAAAATTACATTCTCTTTATTTTCAAGTAACGTAAAGTTTTTGGTTCATTATATTATTCTCATCTTAAAATCTACTAAGTATTTCTTTCAGCGTTGTCCGCGCAGAGTCATGCATCCTTGTGATGCATGGTGGTCCGCGGTTTCAAATTACATTCTCTTGGTCTTTAAGTATCACTCGCTTCTTGGTTCATTATATCATTATCACTTTAAAATCAACTAAGTAAATTTTCATCCTTCTGTGATTTCGCGGTTAAATAAATTCTCTGCGTACTCTCCCGATTTCGTGGAATCTTCAGCGGGACTACTTCGTTAGTGGTAAGTGGAGGGTGGAGTGTGGAACGTGGAATGAATATAAGAAATACAAATCTTAAGCTCGCAGCAATTGTAATTTAGAAGTGGTGCACCCCAAAGAGATACACCCCACTTGGTGTATCATATATACGTTGTCAAGCATCCTTGTGGTGAATGGTGGGCCGCGGTTTCAATTCACATTCAATTGATTGTTAAGTATCCCTCGCTTCTTGGTTCATTATATCATTATCACTTTAAAATCAACTAAGTAAATTTTCATCCTTTTGCGATTCAGTGGTTAACAAATCTTCTTTGCGTCCTCCATGTCTCAATGGTAAACATTACATTCTCCTGCTGTCTAAGTATCCATCGCTCTCTGGTTCATTATATTGTTATCATCTTAAAATCAACTAAGTAAATTTTCATCCTTTTGCGATTCAGTGGTTAACAAATCTTCTTTGCGTCCTCCATGTCTCAATGGTAAACATTACATTCTCCTGCTGTCTAAGTATCCATCGCTCTTTGGTTCATTATATTGTTATCATCTTAAAATCAACTAAGTAAATTTTCATCCTTCTGTGATTTCGCGGTTAAATAAATTCTCTGTGTACTCAGTGGTTAAAATCACATTCAATTGCTTCATAAGTATCACCCGTTTTAAAAATCAGCAATGTCCTTTACAAAGCTATATTAACAATTTTCAATTTTCAATATAAAACCTACAATTTTCAATGTGAAGCGTTTCTTCTCTGCGTCCTCGGCGCCCTCCGCGGTTAAAATATTCTCTACGGTTCTGTCAACTTTGTAATATTAACAAAAATTCACCTTTTTCAACTACCGTCCCCATTTTATCTTGACTTGCATTGTCTATTTATGTTAAAATATCCTTAAGAAACGGAGAATATATGGCATTTAAAAAAATCGTGCGAAGCCCGACATTCGGTTTAATGACCTTCGAAGGAGCTGTGGGAGAATTAATTGAAACACCCGAGTTTCAAAGATTGACAACAATCCGGCAGCTGGGCCCCATGTATCTTGTTTATCCGGGGACACACCATTCCCGTTCTCTCCATGCAATGGAAGTCTCTCATATTGCAACAAATATGGGAATGAAATTGGGATTATCCAAGCAGGATATCTTAATCTTAGGCTGCGCGGGATTGCTCCATGATATCGGACACGGACCCTATTCACATGCAACAGAAATACTTTATCATGATCTATATCATAAAGATCATATGGATTATACATGCAGATTAATTACAGGGAAAGCAAAACTTGAACTCCCGGAAAAGGAAGCAGAGCTCCTTAATCTTGGAAAAATCCCCGTTATTTTAAAGAAATATAAAATCAATCCTGCAGACATTGCGGATCTTATAAGAAAAAAATACACTAAGAAACCGTACCTTCAGGAACTGATCTTCGGTTCTATTGACGTAGATCAGCTTGCGTTCCTCCTTACCGACAGCAGATTTTCCGGAGTAACATACGGGGATGTCTCTCTCGATACATTATCTGAATTCTTCTCTGTTCAGAATATTCCGGGAAAAGGTAAACATCTTGTTGCGTCCGAAAAAGCAATCCCTGCAATTAAAGATATGATAATGGCGCGGCTCTCCATGTATAATTTCTATCTCACTGACACAGGATTAATTGTCGGGAACATGATTCAGACAGGAATTAAAAGAGCAATTAAAACCGGTGAAATTAAACATTTCCATATCTATACCGATGACGAGATTAGAACAATTTTAATAAACTCCAAAGATCCTATTGCACGAAAAATGGGTGTAGGTATTAAATACCGGCGCGTATTTAAAATCGCATTTAAAATCCCCCCCATCTTCAATTCAAAACAAAAAGATTTCATTCAATATTTAAAAAAGAATGGATATAATCAAATGCATTCTGATATTTACAAAAAGCAGGAAACCGTTCTTCGAAAACTTTCCCGGATCGGTGCAGAAAAATTAAAACAGCTGATTTATAACAGAATAAAAGATAAAAATCTCGATATAGATGAAATCTTCATAAACATGAAATCGCTTAAGTACCTTGATCTTACCGAACCCCGACTGAAAAATGCCCGGGACATTTTAATTAAAACTATTAATAATCAAATCCTTCCGCTTATTGCTTTTGAACCGTTCTTTATCTTTTATGTCGAGAATGCAAATTGCATACCCGCCTCTTTTTATCTTGCTGTTCCGTCAAAATACCGTGATAAGGCAAAAGAAGCTATCCTGCAGATAATTAAATCATAAGGTGAAAATCATGGAAATAAAAAAGATAATCTCTTCCGACACAAAAAGGGAAAACCGAATACCTCCCGGACAGACGGAATCTAAAAGTACCAAGTGGCCTACATTAAATGTTGAAAAACCCTCTGATTTCAACCCGGAAACATGGCGCTTAACTGTTGATGGTCTTGTTAAGCACCCCTTTTCATTAACTTATACTCAATTAAAGGAAGTTGGACTCTCAGAAGTCTTTGCGGATTTTCACTGTGTT
>JAQVHJ010000130.1 GCA_028696285.1 bacterium | reverse complement strand
ATTAAGAAGAGAATATAAAAATTGTGATTCGTGATTCGAAAGAATTGTATTGTAAACATTTGATCCGAGATGTAGGGGGGTCCGGACGGACACCCTTCTTTTGGTTAAACACACGAAGAACAAAAATAGAAGAATTTTTAACCGCTGACCACCATGCACCACAAGGATGCATGACTCTGCGCTGAACACGCTGCTTATTTGTTTTAAAGAAAATTGATACTATGAACCAAAGAGCGAGTGATACTTATTAAGCATTTGAATGTGATTTTTCACCACGGAGACATGGAGAACACGGAGATATAATTACTTAGTTGATTTTAAGATCAGTATGATATGATGAACCAAAACGCTTCGCATTGAAAATTGATAGTGCACCACGTAGGGTGCACTACTTTGAATTTTAGATTGGAAATTGAAAAATGAAAAATGAAATATGGCATTATAAAACAAAGTGCAGATGTTTAGAGCGAGGGATACTTAACAATCAATTGAATGTGAATTGGAACCGCTGACCATAAATATCGCTCTGCGAGCATAAGATTTATATTTCTCATATTCATTTCACATTCCACCCTCCACCCTCCACTTACCACTAATAAAGCAGTCCCGATGGAGGTCCCACGGAATCGGGAGACCACGCTGTTTATTTGTTTTAAAGAAAATTGATACTATGAACCAAAAAGCAAGCGATACTTAAATAACAATTGAATGTGATTTCGACAGGGATGAACTGGATTAAGAAGAGAATATTACTTATTTACTTTAAGATAATTGTATAGTAATGAACCAAAGAGCACATGGGACTTAACGATCTTATGAATGTGATTTTACAATGAAGTTAAGATTCATGCTACAAGATTAACATTTCTCATATTCATTCCACATTCTACATTCCACACGCCACTATCCACTATTCTACAGCCTGGTATTGATTTGAGTATATTCATCTTTAATTAGAACCTGGCCTGAAACACAAAATTCCTTAACCGGACAACGTTTTTTATTCCTGCACTCTTCTTTTCCGTCAGGTTTTCCAGGTTTACATCCGAATTTGGATAAGATCCATAAATAAATCTGAAATTGAATTGGTGAGATATTTAGAGATGTTTTTCCTGCTTCTGCGACTTCATGCCAATACTTCACGGTCAGATCATCCAGTTCAACCTGGAGCGAATTCAACTCTCCGCGAATACATCCCGTCATGAAAGTCGCGCGATGAATGTGAGTTCCACCTGCCATGGGAATTCGTATCATATTTAAAATTGGGAAATGGGCATTTCTTTCGATTCTTGCCAGCCAGATAATCAGTTTCCTTTCCTTCTTATATTCAGGAAAACTGTCTTTAAATGGTGTCTCTGTAAACAGTTTAAAGATTTCTAAAGCATCAAAATTATGTGAATCAAATAGTGTTTCTACCTTTGAACCGAAACGATTCAATGTTCTTGACATATTCAGCCAGATTTCAAAATCATTTTCACGAAGAAATCTCTGATCCCCGGAAATCAGATCTTTAAAACTTACCGGTTTTAGTTCTTGCGGAGAACATAACAATTTTACTTTCCTTAAATCATTTTCAACCTCAGAAACAGGCCTTTCAAGAATCTCTGCAGGGTTGAAAAGGTATCGCCGATGTTTATCTTCCCAAGCCATTCGAGCTGAATTCCAAAGCTGTTCTTCCTCCCGTAAATACGCAATTGCAGAAACTAATGTTATGTATAGCAAATGTTCCGAAGAACCCCTTAACATTTCTTTCGGTAACTTTTCTTCAGGTAATCCCTCAAAATCAAAAAGATTATCCGTAAAAAACGCTTCATTTAATTTCTTTATTACTGAAATCCCGCGAATTATATCCTTTTCAAATTTTACAGCCATTTTTCACCTAACGGTTCTCATTTTTTATTATTTCTATCTTTGTATACCCGTCAAGCATTTCTATGTGACCGGTAGAGCACTTGTCGCCAATAGGGCATACATTTTTAAAACGGCAAATTTTATCATTTCTGGAGATTGAACATCCGTATTTACCTAAAACCCAGAGAAAAAGTTCGAATTCCACAGGAAACATTTTTATTTTATCTTTTTCCTGTTCGTAAACCTCCATCCAAAAATCACTGCACAATTCTTCAAGGTTAGTGTCAATTGAATTTACTTTTCCTGTAATTGAACCGGACATAAACGTTGCTCGTATTATATGCAGATCTATTGGCACGGAAAGTTTATCTATATTTTTTAAAAGCAATTCGGAATTCCTGTGAATACGCGTTAACCAGACAACTATCTTCATCTTTTTATGATATTCAGGAAAGCATTTTGAATATTCATCAGAAAGAAATACTTCTATTATTCTAAACGCATCGTTATTTAAATTTTTAAATAATTTATAAACATTCGATTCATGCTCTCTTAAAATTTTCGCCATGCTTTTCCAAATCACGATATCATTTTCACGTGAGCGACGCTGGTCTTTTATGAGAATATTTCCTACACTCCATTTACGCGCTTGAATAATATCCTCAAACAGATTATACTTATATAAATCTTTCTCAAGTTTTTCAATATCTGTTTCTAAAACTTCTTGCGGATTGAATACATACCTTGTTGAGGGATCTTCCCAGGTAAGCCTGGCTGCACTCCACAACTGCTCTTCTTTCCGTAAATATGCAATTGACGATACGAAAGTTAAAAACAGCAGGTGCTCATTACTCGCCCTGGTCATTCCGGAAGGCAGTATTTCATCCGGTACATTCGTAAAATTAAAGAAGGTATTCTTGAAATATGCTTCCTTAAGGTTAAGAATAGTTTCTAACCCTCTTTCAAAATCCTTAGTGATTTCAACCTTCATAAAATTAACCTGAGATTCATGAAAATATTATATCATAAACAAGCACTAAAATCAACCGTTTTTAGTGAATTTTTTCACGAATATGTTTGGGTAAAAAATAATTTGCGAAATTTCATAAGGTTTACAAGAGCGGTAATAAGTTACCTTCCTGTAAAACAGGAGTTTCCCCATTTTTTTAAATCAGCACAATTCCACTTGGTAAAACCAATAATTACACTATAATACAGTATTTATTAAATTCAAAGATAACTTTTAATTGAAACTACTTCCTATAAAAAACTTGACTTATTTTGTTTATTTTGTTATAATTATTCAATGTAAAAAAGGAGAAGATAATGGCTGAAAAAGGAAAATTATATGAATGCAAGATTTGCGGTCAAATAGTAAAGGTAAAGAAGGCTGGAGCCGGAACCTTAGTTTGCTGCGGCAAACCCATGGTAGAAAAAGAAGGCGAAGAGTAATTTTAACTAAATAAAAATACAAATACCAAAGGAGGATTATATGCAGTTTAAAGAGGCATTAAAATTCGCGATAGAAAAAGAGATCGAAGCACAGCAATTATATAAAAGATGTAAAGAGATTGCATCAAACAACAATGTAAAAAAGATGTTTCAAGAGCTTGTTGACCAGGAACGCGGACATGAAGAGATGTTAAAAGCTCTTAATCTTGAAAAGGTAAAAGAAGCACCGACAAAGGAGATTGAGGATTTAAAGATCGGTGATTTTCTTGAAGAGAAGCCTTTTGATCAAAATATTTCATACCAGGATGCGCTTGTTATCGCAATAAAACGTGAAGAAAAATCCCGCGAATTATATAATATTCTATCTGAGAAAAGCACCAATCCGGATGTAAAGAAATTGTTTACCACATTAGCAAAAGAGGAAGCTAAGCATAAGCATAAGTTAGAAGTCGAATATGATGAAAATGTTCTTTCAGAAAACTAATAAACAGGCAGGGAAATAATGGAAAATACTTATTCAAGCCGGGAAATTCTAAATATTGCTGTTAAAATTGAAGAGAATGGCTATGATTTTTACGAGGACCTTTCAAAGACAGCCAAGGATGAAAAGCTTAAGATCCTTTTTCATGAACTTGCTGATATGGAAACATCTCATCGAAAGACTTTCATTGCAATGCTCAATAATGTTCCCGATGACGATTTTGAGACCTTAAGTTCATATGGATTTTCCGATGAAACTTTTCAATATCTCAATGCAATTGCCGACTCAAAGATCTTCAAGAAAGGTGAAAAGTACGGGTTGGACACGAACGAAGATATTTTAACTGCATTTGCAATTGCAATCGGGCTCGAGAAGGATTCAATAATTTTTTATTATGAAGTAATGGCATATATCTCAGAAAAACATAAGACAACCCTTCAAAACATTCTTAGCGAAGAGAAACAACACCTGATCACGCTTTCAAAAAAGCGTCAGGAATATTTATAATAATAGGGGACAGCCCTTGCGATTTTTGCGATTTTCATCAGATAAAACAGAAAATTTATTTTAATTTTTCGACATTAATTAAAAAATTATAGCTAATAAACTGGCGAGTATATGGCATTTTAATATCATTTAAGAATAAATTTTTCTATTTTAAACAATGAATTTTAAATTTAAAAAGAGGGACACCCTTGCGATTTTTTATCTGTATTTTTTTAATGAATTTCAGTAAATATTTTTTTAATTATTCAGATTATTTTATTCATAGATTATGAATATATGGATCAAATTTAAATTAAGATGTTTTTTCACTTTTCTATAACTCAATAAAACCTTTATCTTATTCCTTAATATTATTAAATCTACAAATGTCCAACATATTGTAATTTACAGGAAGAAATCGCAAAAATCGCAAGGGCTGTCCCCTAAATTATGACAGGATTTATAAATAACAATACTATCCACCCGATAAGACCCAGGATTTTATAAAATCCTAGCAACCCTTTTTTCGTTTCGAATGTTTTATATAATAACAGGCTTCTGATGATGATAAAGATTAGGATGAATGAAATGCATTGAACAAGGATCCCCTTCCATAGGAAAATATTTTCCAATTCCTTAAATACAAATATTCTAAATATGAATGAGACTATCAATCCTGTCAAGGCAATAAGATCAAATCTCTTAGAAACATTTACATATATATCGATGGTTTTTTTTATTATATGCGGATATGCGACTGACGCAAGGTAGATTGATGAGCTGTTGATATAACTGCCGATATAAAGGAAGTAGCCCGTTAACAAAATGAGGTAACATATATTGTTATAAATTGATATGGACGGAAATATCTTAAAAGGTTCTTTTTCTCTGAAGAGAAGCAGAGAAAATACTGCGAGTGAAAAAACGACAATAAATATCCCGCCCATCTTGATCTTATACATCAGCTCAATCCCGATATAAATTGCAATAACAACCGCTGAAACCACGAGAAGTACCTTGAATAATGAATCAAAAAGAAACAATCCCGTAGATACCGCCTGGAGATAGACCAGAATCAAGTGAAGGATTGCCGAAATGATAAAAAATATATTTGAAATTTCTCCCATCAGCAGGACTTTTGAGATGAAAAATAACATAGTGAATACGAATGTGATGAAATATGAGAGTAAAACTATGTTAAAAAAAATATTTGAAATAGGTTCAATAATAACTTCCAGCAGACTTCCGGACATTTTCTTTTTCTTTCTTATAAAGATTGATTAATTTTATGTGAATCTTCATCCGGTTCCTTTCTAAATAATGAGTTAGCGAACATGATCCATTCTCTCAGTAAACCGAATAAAATATACCCCAGCAGCACCAGGAACAGCATCAGCCATTTATTTTCAAAGAAAGAGAACAATGCAACAAGAAAGATAATAATTACAATAAACTCGAAAGGTTTCCTTTCCTGAATATCAATCTCTTTAAATGACGGATACTCAATATTGCTTATCATCAGATATGAAAGGACAACAATAAAGATCGGCATAAGTTTAATGAACAATAAATCATCCTGATAAGAGAACGAAGCAATAAAAAACGATGCGATAAATCCGGCAGCAGCAGGGGTTGGCAACCCATCAAAATTGCTCTTTTTTGTTTTCTGAAATCGTTTCTTCGGAGATTGAAGAAGTACCCCGTACTTTTTAATATTAAATCTCACAAGCCGTAACGAGCCTCCCATCAGAAATACAAAGGCGATTATTAACAGCCAGTCCGGTTCACCCATTGCATTTATCAATTTTACTAGCTGTGAATACATTAAGATTGCCGGTGCGATACAGAAGGTTGTCAAGTCTGCCATGGAATCTATTTCAATTCCAAATTCACTTTCTTTTTTTATTAATCTTGCGACTCTTCCGTCAAGAATATCAAATATCATTCCGAGTAAAATCATTTTTGCTGCAAGAATAAATCTTCCTTGAGCGCATAAAATAATTGAATAGAATCCGCAGAACATGTTCCCGAAGGTAAAGAATGTTGGCAGAAGATAGAAACCGAATCTCTTTTTTAAATAATCTTTTTCCATTTTAATCTAATGTTTTAAAGTAGTTTTTTAATTTTCCTTTTGCAAATTCCTCTATTTCTTCTGTGCTTTCGAGTTCCATCATTGCATTGGTAATATCTTCAAGATCTTTCGTGTTGACGTTTTTAATAATTTCCTTCAGAATCGGTATCGCATACAGGTTCAAGCTGAGGTCATATACCCCGAATCCAATTAATATCAGGGCTCCGACAGGGTCGCCGGCCATTTCTCCGCAAACACTTACAGAAATATTATTTTTCTTCGCAACACGGATAGTCTCCTTTATTAAATGTAATACAGCGGGATGGAGGTAGTTATAGAGATAAGAAACGCGTTCATTTCCCCTGTCGACTGCAAGGGTATATTGAATCAAATCGTTTGTTCCGATTGAATAGAAGTCTGAAATCTTTGCAAGGCTGTCTCCGATTAAAACGGCGGAAGGAATCTCTATCATTGATCCAACTTCTATATTCTCATCAAATGCAAC
>JAQVHJ010000129.1 GCA_028696285.1 bacterium | reverse complement strand
TAAGAAACTCCATGAATTTGAAGCTTGAAAAATTGTATTAGATAAACCGGATGAATAATTAAATGATTATGAATATATTAATGATCTAATACTCATTCTTCTCGCATAAAAATGTCAAAGAACTATTTATACAGGGATTCACCTTACTTATCGGATTAAATATCTATTCTTATTAATAAGAATCCCTTTAATCCTTTAATCACTGTATATAAAGATATTCATCTTCTCTTCAGAAGTTTATCAAAGAACTCCATTAAATCCATTTAAACAGGGATGCGCCTGATTAAACGGATTAAATATTTTTTCTTATATAAGAAATCCCTTTAATCTTTTAATCCCTGTAGATAAAAAGTTTTCTCTTCTCTTCAAAGGTTTATCAAAGAGCACCATTAAATCCATTTAAACAGGGATTCGCCTGATTAAGCGGATTAAAGATCTCTCCTTATTTAATAAATCCTTTTAATCTTTTAATCCCTGTAATAAAGTGCATTCTCTTCTCTTCAAAGGTTTATCAAAGAACTCCATTAAATCCATTCAAACAGGGATGCGCCTGATTAAACGGATTAAATATTTTTTCTTATATAAGAAATCCTTTTAATCTTTTAATCCCTGTAAATAAAAAGCATTCTCTTCTCTTCAAAGGTTTATCAAAGAACTCCATTAAATCCATTTAAACAGGGATTCGCCTTACTTATCGGATTAAATATCTATTCTTATTTAAGAAATCCTTTTAATCTTTTAATCCCTGTAATAAAGTGCATTCTCTTCTCTTCAAAGGTTTATCAAAGAACTCCATTAAATCCATTCAAACAGGGATTCGCCTTATTTATCGGATTAAATATATCTTCTTATTTAAGAAATCCTTTTAATCTTTTAATCCCTGTATATAAAGATATTCATCTTCTCTTCAAAGGTTTATCAAAGAACACCACAAAATCACTTTAAACAGGGATTCGCCTTACTTATCGGATTAAATATATCTCCTTATTTAAGAAATCCCTATAATCTTTTAATCCCTGTATATAAAGATATTCATCTTCTCTTCAAAGGTTTATCAAAGAACACCACAAAATCACTTTAAACAGGGATTCGCCTTACTTATCCGATTAAATATATCTCCTTATTTAAGAAATCCCTTTAATCTTTTAATCCCTGTATATAAAGATATTCATCTTCTCTTCAAAGGTTTATCAAAGAACACCACAAAATCCCTTTAAACAGGGATTCACCTGATTCAGCGGATTAAATATCTAATAAATCCTTTTAATCTTTTAATCCCTGTAATAAAGTGCATTCTCTTCTCTTCAAAGGTTTATCAAAGAGCACCATTAAATCACTTTAAACAGGGATTCGCCTGATTAAGCGGATTAAATATCTCTTCTTATTTAAAAAATCCTTTTAATCATTTAATCCCTGTAATAAAGTGCATTCTCTTCTCTTCAAAGGTTTATCAAAGAACTCCATTAAATCCATTCAAACAGGGATTCGCCTGATTCAGCGGATTAAATATCTATTCTTATTAATAAGAATCCCTTTAATCTTTTAATCCCTGTAAAAAAGTCTTCTATTCTAAGGTTTATCAAAGAGCGCTATACCTAATCTTTCTCAGTGTTCTCTGTATCCTCTTTGGTTAATATTTATCTGTTCAATCCTTGTCTCATAATACAGGATTAATACCGATAAATCTTTCTGGTATTCATACATGTTCAGTCCTTCGATCTTTTCCATCTTCTCCTTTGCTGTAAACAGTTCCTTCATTATATTTTCATAATCACTTTTACTCACGGGTTCTGATTCATTTACCGATTCAAGTATCCCTATTATCTCTTCAATATATCTCATCTCTTCAGGATCTGCAGGCAGCTGAATAAGCCGGAATATAAGTTCATTTATGAAATAATCTTTTTCAAAATCAAGTTCAAATCCGAAAATGTATTTTGTCAGAGGGAGATAAATCCCGTTCCTCTTCATCTCTACATTGAAATATACCTCATAAAATCCTGATACTGAAGGCAGTCTGTTTATTGTAAGAAGTGTTTTCTCCTCATCTTTCAATAAATCAAAATACCATTCCGCAAAAGTCGAATCTGAATTATCCGCTTCCGGTGCGGAAGTAAGTATGCTCATCCCGTCTGGAACCTCTTCATTAACCTTAAGTGAAAGGTCAAGATTTTCCGATTTTATATTCAGCTGTACAGGGAATAATGCATCAGGAAATTTATAAATAATCGCCTTCCTTACATAGTCCAAAGAAATCCCTGTCAATTCTGCAGTCTTTTCATTTGAAAGATTCCTTATATCCAAAAGATCAAATCCGAAATAAACCGCTTTCCCTTCCCCGTAATTACAGACGGTAATTGCAGGATAACTCGATCCGTCAACTTCATAATATGCAAATTGCTCTGTAAAGGGACCGGTTATTTCTATCTTCTCGAGTTCCCCGGAAACGGTCAATACCTCTGAATTTGAGATCAGTGAATTTTCAATTGTAATTGTATGTGTTTCTCCGACCGTCTTCCCGTTTACTTTAATTCCGAACAATTCGGATTCATTCCCTTCTCCTGTAAAGTTATGGAATCCTGAAGAAACGACCCCCCTTCCAAGTTTAATATGCTCTTTAAACTCTGCGGAAGGGAGTTTCCCAAGGTTTGAATTCCCTCCCAATATAAAGTAAACATGATACTGGTTTGTTCTGAATTCATCAATAAACTCCTCCTTTGTCAGAACCAGCTTGTAATAAACAAAAAATCCGTCCAGAATCTCTTTCAATTTAATTATTTCCGGTGAATTAAAAGTAAATTCATCATCTGTAATCCAAATCAGGCATACAGTTCCGGAAGTAACATTGGAACTCTCATCATCGAATACATCACCTGAAACGACCTTAAGTTCCTTTTCCTGCTCAATATTCCCTGCAGCATCAATACTCCTGTACAGTAGAGTCCATTCACCTTTTTCAAAATCCCCCAAAGTAAACGGCTCAATATAATTAATCCATCCCGAGTCATAGTAATTTTCATTTATTACCTTAAATTCCGTCAGGATAACTCCCGAAGGGGGATTCCCTGCATCTGTTGAATTTACCGTAAAATCCGTCTCCGGAACAATCATTATCTTCCCATTTTCAATCCGGAATGGATCTAAGCTCATCTCCGATACCGGCGGTGTTTTATCAAGTAAAAAACCTGTCTGCTCTGAAGCTGCATTCCCTGCAGTATCCGAAGCATATACATTTAATGAATAATTCCCCTCGTTCGATATGACCGACCCGCTTATAAACGGAAGGTTATTCAGTAAAATACCGATAGTATCAGGAAACATATCTATTACCGTGATTACCGGAGAAATATCGGTGTTATAAATTCCCCCGTCCTGGACATTATTAATAATAATATACGGCGGGGTAGTATCCAGATAAATATTTGAAACAATATTCGAAGAACGCAGATTTTCTGAATTGACAGCATAAACCTCTACATTGTACTTCCCGTCACTCTGAATATTCCCTGTGTAATTCTTTCCGTCCCATGGGATGGAAACGGAAGTATTCTCCGGAACCTCTGCGGTTTTTTCGATAACCTGAGTTCCATTCGTCATATATACAGTCAAATGAACCGTAGAGTCCTGATTCGTTTTCACAGAAAAAATGCAGTTATCCTTAATCCCGTCGCTATTCGGGCTGAACGGATTATTAAGTACGGAAAATACAGTAATTGCCGGAGCATCCACTGTCTGGACCTTTCCCGATAAAACATACAATGAAAGATGCGGTGTCAAAATAGAAACAGTATTATTTTCATAATCCCTCAAAATCAACTCGGGATTTGTCTGGGCAGGCACCCATTCCTGAAGATTTTCATTAAATGTATATATATTAATGGAAGATTCATCTATATTTACAGTCTGTGTATCGGTATATGAAAATGTAAGTACAGCATACTCATTGAATTCCGGCTGGTTTGAAATAAGTTTAACATCGTACACCTCGCCTATAACCGGCTGAATATCCGACATATCCGATGCAGGAGAGGAAACCGGGAGAATTATCGGAGTAATCATCAATGTATCGATAGGAAGATCCAAGTCTTCATGCCCTACAGAAGCTGAGACAATGCCGTCATAACTTATCACAGTACCGGGAACATTCCCCTCGACCGAGATACATGTACTTACTCTCAGGAAATCGGATTCAAGAATATCTGCAGTTCTTACCTGGTACCTTGAACAAATAAATGAATCTGTATTTTCAAGGAAAAAAGGCCTGCCGCCCCCTATTTTTTCCTGATAAGTCCAGTTGGAACTCGGACTTAGATTTTTACTGTAAGGAAGTATCTTAATATTATCCTCTATAATATGCCGGTTGTATCCATATTCATTGACCGCTTGAAGAGTAACCTTCCAGTACTCCGGTGTCCCGGGATATATCAGCCTATGCCCATAAATATCCTCTAATCCCGTATCGAAAGTATGGACCATAGGCACATCCGTTACGAGCCCGTACTTAAGCCACTTCCCGTCATTTGTCCAGCCGAAAGTTTCATAGAAACCGCTGTTCTGAAAAAATACCTCGATTGACGGGGCTGCCTGAACAGGATTCCCAATTACGGAATTATCAAAATTACCGTCAGGAGTAAGATAAAGTATAATAATCTCCTGAGAAAATCCGAAACTGTCTCTGCTGACAAATGCCGCCTTCTTGGAATCCGGAGATAAACAAAGTGAATGACAGATATTATTAAGTCCGTAAATCGAAACAATAGACCAGGTTGTTAGATTATAAGTGAAAATATAATCTTCTTCCGAATCCTGGATATTTCCGATAAATATAATATAGTTTCCGTTATTTGACCAGGCAAGCTCCTTAATCTTTCCCGAGAACAGTTCCTGATGAATATTATTATCTGAAAGCATCAGTTTTTGCGGATATGAATACTCTTCAATATAAGCAAATTGTGAACTGTTCTGAGGATTCCATGCATAATCGAGAATAACCGGTTTTGTTCCATCCTGCTTCTGAATATCCGTAATAATTCCATTCTGATACTGCTTCAGTTTCCAGGCACGGATAAACATGAATTTTGAACCGTCAGGTGAATATCTCGGTTTTTTCGTCATGAACAGCTTGGGATATGGATAAGGCGCCGGGAACGGCGGTTGTGTTTCGCTGTTTATAAGTTTCTCCTCGGAACCGGTAACCAAATCCTTCTCCCAGATAGAACAGTTTGAACTTAATACGTACGGGTAATAACAAGGAGGAAGCTGCAAAGGTTCCTTCAGATTCTCCGCATTTGTCTTCAGGTAAAGAATTTTATTATAAGCAGGATTATAATCTGCCTGAATATTATAAAGTGAATCGGTGATTACTGTTTTCTCATTGTAGATATTTATCACATCATCGGTAAGAGATAAACTTACAATCTCCTGATTGGACGGATAAGTAATACCGTTTACAGAAATGATGTATAATGTACAAATATATAAACCCTCGGGTAGAGTGCTGCCGAGGGAATCTTTTCCGTCCCAGATAATGGCTGAGGTGATATCACTGACATTTACTGTTCTTACAAGGATACCGCTTGAATCCCTGACTTCAAGTCTCGATGACTGAATATTATCCATGTTTTCTGATGTTGATGTAAATACGATATAATCATTACAGCTGTCGCCGTTCGGAGAGAATGAATTCCTGTCTGAGAAAAGCACAGCATCCACAGGCTCATTGAAAATCCGGACAAACTTAATATCTTCGGAAACTTTATCTGCAGCATCTCTGACAGTAAGTTTAACTTCATAGAAACCGTCTTCAAAAATATTTGAATCGAAAACAGCAAGATTCTCCCCGTGCTTTTCATTCATAATTTCACCGGTTAACGGGACCCATTCAAAACCCTCCTCTCCTGATTTCCTGAAGGAGATAATATAGCTTATGAAATTGGGATCATATGCATCCCCTGAAATAACAGTGGTGTTATGGAGAATATCTCCGTCCTGAAGAGAAGTCAATTCTGCCGAAGGATGTTCTTTATCTATAAGGAACGGATGATTAATCTCCCTTTGAAATGTCAGGTTATTTATAAAGTCTTCTAAAACAACATTCAAATGAATATTATATTTTCCCGAACCCATTGCAGAAACGTCCAGATGCCCTAAAATTCCGTCTTCAACAGCAAAATGCCCATTACCGAATATAATCTTATTCTGAGGAGTATCAAAATATGAATAATACAGATAATAATTAAAAGTATAATCACCAATCGGCATCGGAGGAATAAGGTCATACGCAGGATTTATCAAGTTTGCAGTACCTGTTATATTTAAAAGGTTTCCGGTCTCTTCAATGTCGACAACTGCGTATCTTTCAGGATAAGTAATCTCAGCTGCGGGTTTATCTTCAAAATAGAAGAATATTTCCTTTTTAATAACGGAAGATGCTCCGGAACTGTCCTGGATCATTAATGTAATTTCATAATTTCCGGAATCTAAAATATCAACAGGGATTTTAAGTATGTCCTTATTATTAATCATACAATAATCGATATAGCCTATATAATCATTATATTTATTAATATCTATATCGTCAGAGATAAGAAGCGGATACATTTTATTAATTCTATTATCTGTGAGATATCCGCAGAAATACAGTTTATCCAATGAACAGTCGGTTAAGTTCATCGAGTATCCGGACACATTAATATAAATATAATCCTCCGCTTCTGTACAGTTGAACGGTGTGGTATTTAAGATTTCCGCATACGGCTGTTTTAATTTATCTCCTATTGAATGATTGAAATATCCCCAGGTCTCCAGGTCTCTATTTTCCTTTTCAATCCTGATATCCGTCCCGAATT
>JAQVHJ010000128.1 GCA_028696285.1 bacterium | reverse complement strand
GGTATTCTGTGTAAGAAAATTCTTTTCTTTTTCCGAGGTTGCCACGGTCAGTACCCCCCAGACTCTCTTCCTTCCTATCAACGGTACCATTAAAAATTGATGCGAGAATTTCTTTAGGGTCTGTTTCTTCCGCAAGTTATATTCCTTGTCGCTACTGCGGTTTCCTATAATTATCGGCCTTCTTTCAAGAACAGATCGTATTGCAGAAGCCCGCATAGAGATCCCCGAGATCTTCTTTAACGGTATCCTCAATGATCTGGTGTAATGTTTCGGGAGGCCGTACCCTACTTTATGATACAGGTTATCATCTTCATCAATAAGCATTAATCCCACCCGGGTAAATCCGAAAATCGATTTTATTGAACCAACAATAGACCGGTAAATTACATCCAGGTCCTTTTCACGGAGTAACTCCCCAACTACCCTGTTAATCTTATCAAATGATTCCGGGTTTAAAAAGATAGACGCCAATTCCAGTTTAGAATAGTCTTTAAGTATCGTTTTGAGATAACGATTCTCTTTCTCTAAATAGGAAATCCTATCTCTTAAGAATTGTTCCTTGTTTAATTTATCCTTCTTCACTCCTGAAAACAAACACCCCCTGAAAATTTAAGGTTTAGCGCTTTCTACTCAACATTTGAAGTGCAGTGAGGGCACTTCTTCGCTTTAATGTTTATCTCTGAGAAACAGAACGGGCACGGCTTTGTTGTCGGTTCTGCCGGCGCTTCTTCTTTCTTCTTCTTCATCTTATTAATCGCTTTGACAACTATGAACATTGCAAAAGCAACTATTAAGAAATTAACTAAGGTATTGATAAACACACCGTAATTTAACGTTACTGCTCCTGCTTTCTGCGCTTCCGCCAGAGTATTGAACGCATCTCCCTTGATGGTAATGAAAAGATTTGAGAAATCAACATTACCGAGCAACACACCGATCGGAGGCATTATTACATCCCCGACCAGGGACTTAATAATTGCGCCGAAGGCCGTGCCGATAATTATACCGACTGCCATATCAACAACATTACCTTTGTTGATAAACTCCTTGAACTCTTTTAACATCTCTGTCTCTCTCCTTTTTTTATTACTTTGATATACAATAAATATCGATTGCTTCTTCAATCCCCTTTAATTTTGCGCAGCCGCAATAATTAAAGATGAGATTGAATTTCTTCGAGAATGATTCAACCTGATTCCGGAACTCTCCCGAACAGAGTATCCTGTTCTCTTTCGGGAAACTACCCAATTGCTGAATGAACGCGTCTTCCTGAACACCTTCTATCCTGAAAGCCAGGTTAACGTCATTTCCGTGAACATCCGTTCTTTCGGAATCGGTATAATAAATCTTCCCGTAATGAAGTGCCAGTCTGAAATGAATCGGATATTTCGGATCATTTCTATTGCTCTGAAAAATCTTTTCAGTCAGTTGATCTGCAACACTTAATGCAGTGAATGGCGCTTTAAACGTAACGATGAATCCGTCCCCGGTACCTTTGTAAAAGGCCATGTCATTCAATAAAAAAACGGGCATCGCAATCCTGTTCAATTGCACCTTCATTAGATATGCCTGCTTCTCGTCAATATTTGTTATCTTGGTTGAGTCGCAGATGTCAAGGACTAAAATACCGCAATATCTCTCCTTCTCAAAACCGGGTTCAAGAACGGAGGTTGACGGTTCGCTGATCATATCAGTGTCCTGGGCAGAACCGTCTTCCTTATTGATATTGTCTATCTTTAATATTATATTAACCCCGACAATTACAAGAACCGGAAATTTAAGTTCCTGAGCTCCGGTTGACTGGATCCAGTCCCCGTCATTATAAATCCAAGTCCCGTTCATGCTCCCCTGATCTTCAAGATAGAACTTCAAGCCTAATTGAAAAAGGTTGACGTGATTCCTTGAAACGTCACCGTCCTTCAAAACAAGGTCATTTTCCGGGCTTCGGCCAATTCGAATACGTTCCTTATTAAACGTATAAGTATTGTAACCGACTCCCTTGAAATTTAATGTCTGTATCTTTACCGGCATTTAAAAATACCCTTTCTTATTATTTTAAAACGCTATAATAATTTAAGCCATTCTCTGATCATGGAAAAACTGCCGTTCCAAGAACTCTTTGAGTTAATGTCTATTCCGATGCTTTTCAGAAGTCTTGACGGCTTTTCAGAACCGCCGGAAGCAAGGATCATCTCGATCTTCGGAATGAATGACTTACCCCTACTCTTGTAAATTGAATATAATGACATTGCTAAAAGTTCCCCGAAATTATAAGCATAACAATAAAACGGCGTCCGGAAAATATGTGGAATGTACGACCACTCAAAACGGAACTCGTCTGAAATAACAATAGAACTGCCAAATTGCTCCTTGAGATTCTCTGAATAAATATCGCATAAACCTTTTGCGGTTGTTCCCTTTTTAATCGCATCATGCGCAGCAACTTCAAACTTAACAAAATAATTCTGTCTAATTATCGTTGCGTAGGAACTGCCGATCTTCTCAAATAATAACGTCTTCTTTTCTTCCGGATTCTTCAGCTCCTGGAGCAACCGGTCGAATATAAGCATCTCTGAAAAGGTTGAGGCGGTCTCAGCTAAGGGGAGCGGTTCGCTTTGTACTAATGTCGATAATTTATTCGAGTATAAGGAATGGATACCATGGCCCAATTCATGCGCCATGGTCATTAGTGAATTAGGCGTTCCATTGAAATTCAATAAAACATACGGCGTAATTGACGGAGCGGTCGTGGAACAGAATGCCCACGAACGCTTTCCCTGTCTCGGATGCGAGTCAACATGCTCTTCATCAAAAATTAATTTTGCACGGGCATGAAAACCGGGGGTGAACTCATTAAATATCTCCAAGACCTTTTTCTTCGACTCTTCAAAGGTATATTTATGTTCCTTCCCTCCGACCGGCGCATAAATATCATATCTCCTGAGCTTCTTCATACCCAAAGCTTTCGCCTTCTTCATGAAATATTCCTGGAATAAAAAACTGTTCTCTGAACAGACATTCATTACCGTTTCTATTGTCTTGTCTTCTATGTCATTCCTGAAGTTCCTGAGCGAGATCGGAGAAGGATACCCTCTAAGCCGCGAATTTTCGTCCCAATCCTTGGCTATCGCCTGATAAATATTAAAATGTTTTAATATATCTTTTTCATACGGAAGGAAAAGAGCCTTGTATGCGGCTTCACGTTCAGAAGGATTCTTGCTGTGAACATACGGCGATATCTCCGAAGATGTTTTATAAATGACGGGTTTCTTGCCCTTTACCTTAAACTCATAGGTGTAGTCATTTACAATTAATTGATATAAACTTAAGATGGTTGATTTTAAGTTGGAGTCCTTCCTCGTTGTCATACGCTCCTCTTCCATGCTTAACGTATGCTTCTTTGCATCAAGAAGCCTTTCAAACATAAAGTGAAGCTTAGGAAATAATTTGAAAATACGGATTTGATTCTTTTTATCCAGAGTCTTCATTCCGCTCACTGGCAAGCCTTGAAGCCAGCGTGATATTTCAAGATTCGTATCAGAAAATAAAACATTAACTTCATCTGCCTTACTTTTATAAGAAAAGGATTTATCCTCCGTTAAATGTGTCGAAAAATAAAGCATTGAAAAATCCCCAACGCAGCTTACGAGATCCTTAACCCTCTCTATTCGGGAAATTAACTTATTAAACTGACCTGTTGAAGATGAAGGGGATAATTTCCTGAACTCCTTCTGAAGAAGTAATATCTCCTTTATTGCTATTCCAAAAACCTTCTCGAAATCCTTCTCTTTTACAAGGTCATTTAAATTCCAGCGAAGATCTTCCTTTTTCATTATTTACTCCTTTATTTAACCTTTTTCAGGTGAGACTATTCCATACATGAAATTCTCGTATTGAATCCTTTTACCGGAGTACATTCTTAATGACGGCTCTCGGTAAAGAAAACCTTTTGAAGAAACTAATTTTACGGATTCCCTGTTTATCTCAGGGATTCCAATATATATGGTCTTATCTTGAAATCTCTTTAGTATTGAATTTAAAATTACTTCCCCGCCTTCTATCGTTTTTGAAATAAAAAATGTAATTGAAACAGACTTCTTTGTCTTAGGTACGACAATCGCATATGCTTCAACTTCTTTTTTCTTTAACATAAATACTGAATCTTTAAACGTATTTAAATACTCTCTTAATAAACATTCCCTTTTAATTCTTGTCAATTCAGAATCGAGTTCAATGATTCCATCAAAATCCTGCGGCTGATAAAGGACTGTGTCGTCTGATTTATTGCCGGGAACCTTCTCAAGTCGGAGAGATAAATATTTATCCTGAAACCCCAACTCACGATACAGTTCAACTGCGGAAAACACCCCGTCTAATTCTATGGTGATTACTCCCGACTCCTGCAAATGCTTCATGGCAAACTCCAATAATGACCTGCCAATCCCCTGTTTCCGGTATTCCTGCTTTACAATTAAGGTCCCGATAAATGCATACGTGCCGTAAATTGAAGTGGTTACAATACCTGCGCGGTTCGCATCCTTCCAACTTACAAAACACCCTGAAGGATTTAATTTTAAAAGTCTTAAAAAATCATCTTCCGAATAGTTCCATCCTTCATGTTTTGTAAGCTCAACAGCAAAAGGAACATCTCTCTCTGACATAATCAGATTTTTCAGCATTAAGTCCTCCATTGTTTATTTTATAATTATAATATATATTTTCTTTTATGTCAAGTTATAACTTGAAAAAGAGTTTCCTCATTTCTTTATTAAATAGTTTTTAATTAATCGACAAAAGAGACATTTATTTACAAACGATTTTTTTAATGAATTTATTCTAAATATGTCCGGAGGCCGGGGTTTTAACCACGGTATTCTAAAACACAAACAGTCAGGAATTTATTCCTGGTATGGATTCCATCGTCCGATTAATCGGACTAAAATAAGGGCTGAAGCCCGGATATTATTCTGTTCATTATTACCCAGGTAGATTGCCGCGACAAACTTCGTTTATTTCCCAATGACATTCACACATCTGCAAACCAAATAACGTCATTAGCGAAGCAGTGTACCCCACGTGCAGGGCTATGTACTCAATGTAGTACTTAGGTACACTGTCATTGCGCTATCGAGATAACGTCGAGATCTAGCAAGCGATAGCGATGCGTCCTGGCCCTTCGCCCCTACAATCTGTATCAAACGCTTGTAATACAATTATTGTGTTTTCCAAATCACGAATCACAGTTTACGTTATCGAGACAAAGTCGAGATCTCGCTAGCGAAGCGAAGCGTCAATCACGAATCACGTCTTCCGTTCACCGTTCACCGTTTACCATTTACCATTAACTTCCTTACATAAGAATTGTTAATGAGCGATAAGAAGGACTTGGGACATTTTGTAATTTCCCTGAATATCATTATTGAAAATATTTGTCTTCGATATTAAATACTTCTATGAATTATATGTAGCAAAAGTGTCCCATTAACTTCCGACGATAGAATTCTTAAGAAGCGATAAGAAGGACTTGGGACATTTTGTAATTTCCCTGAATATCATTATTGAAAATATTTGTCTTCGATATTAAATACTTCCATGAATTATATGTAGCAAAAGTGTCCCATTAACTTCCGACGATAGAATTCTTAAGAAGCGATAAGAAGGACTTGGGACATTTTGTAATTTCCCTGAATATCATTATTGAAAATATTTGTCTTCGATATTAAATACTTCCATGAATTATATGTAGCAAAAGTGTCCCATTAACTTCCTTTAACCTAAGAATAGTCCCCCGGGAAGAAAAGGAATTTCTTCCCGGGGATTAAAGAGGGCATAAAACAAGGGGTGAGATATTGATTTTGTAAGTGCCGGTCCCCCGTACACGGCGGGGAACCGGCCAAGAAAATTGTAGGAAATCCAAACAAAGATTTCAAAAGAGCTGTAGGTTAATTCCTACTTATCTAATAGTATATTAACATATTTTTTCTCGCTTGTCAAGTTATTTTTTAATTATTCTAATTAAAAAATAGGAAAAAAATATAAACATCCCAATAATTCAGTAATTACATGGTGAAAAGAATTATTTAATTTGGTATTTTTTTAGCTTTTCCCGAAGGGTTTTACGGTCAATGCCAAGGATTTCGGCAGCCCGGGTTTTATTCCCGTTGTTCTTTTGAAGGACATTACTTATGTATTCTGCCTCAACCTCTTCAAGAGTCCGGTCAAACCCGCTTCCTTGCAGAGCGGAAAAGTGCATAAGGCCAGGCAGGTCAGGAACATCAACAATCTCTTCTTCTGACATTACTAAAATTCTCTGAATTACATTCTCCAATTCCCTTACGTTCCCCGGCCAGTAATAGTTTTTTAAAACGCGTAATGCATTATCCGAAAATTTTGGAACAGGTTTTCCCAAATTCTCGGCAAACTTATTTGAAAAGTAATTTATCAGTAGGATAATATCATTCTCCCTGTCCCGCAGCGGGGGTATTTCAATATTAATTACATTTAATCTGAAATACAGGTCTTCACGAAATAAATTTTTCTCTACCAGTTTTGATAGGTTCTTGTTTGTTGCTGCGATTATTCTTACATTCACCTTCTCCGGTTTTCTTCCGCCAATCATATAAACATCTTTATCCTGGAGGACCCTGAGCAATTTCACCTGCATTCCGATCGAAGTTTCGCTTATCTCGTCAAGAAATATGGTTCCCCCGTCTGCCGTCTGGAAAAATCCTGCCCTTGTCTCTGAAGCTCCGGTAAATGCGCCTTTAACATACCCGAACAACTCGCTCTCGAGTAATTCCTCGGGAATACCCCCGCAATTAACCGGAACGAATCTGAATGAAGCCCTGTTACTGTTATAATGAATGGACCTTGCGACCAGTTCCTTTCCTGTCCCGCT
>JAQVHJ010000127.1 GCA_028696285.1 bacterium | reverse complement strand
GGATGAAAATTTACTTAGTTGATTTTAAGATGAATTTAATATGCTGAACCAAATATCTAATGATACTTAATAATCAAAAGAGTGTAATTATTAACCGCAGAGGACGCTGAGGACGCAGAGAAGATTTGTTAACCGCGGAATCGCAAAAGGATGAAAAATTACTTAGTTGATTTTAAGATTAAAACGATATAAGGAACAAAGGAGTAGGAGATGCTTAGCAAACAAAGGGATGTGATATTTCACCACAGATGTTTTAATTCGCACTGCGAACATATGCTTTAACAGTGAGCAGTCCCGATGGAGGTTCCACGAAATCGGGAGAGGACGCGGAGAATTTATTTAACCGCTGAAGCACAAAAGGATGAAAATTTACTTAGTTGATTTTAAGATTAAAACGATATAAGGAACCAAAGAGCAGGAGATACTTAGTCTGCAAAAGAATGTGATATTTCACCACAGATGTTTTAATTCGCACTGCGAGCATTAGATTTAATAGTGAGCAGTCCCGATGGAGGTTCCACGAAATCGGGAGAGGACGCTGAGGACGCGGAGAAGATTTGTTAACCGCAGAATCGCTGAAGAATGAAAATTTACTTAGTTGATTAAAATTAAAAATATATACTGAACCAAAAAGCGAATGATACTTAGTCAACCAGAGAATGTAATTTTTGATCCGGATAGTTTCCTTGAAACATCGTGACATCTTCGCTTTGCTTGTCTTAGGATATTATGACCGGGATTAAAAAGAGACTTATCAAATCGTATTTATCCCAGTGGCAATAGTTGCTTACATTTACAACTTTTGATGTTTGAAATAATTAAGTATGTGATTTGCATAGCAACTGCAATTCATGCTCATTTCATTCTCAGGATATTTAGACTGCGCGGAAACACCTGGATACTGTGATAATAATTAAAAAGATTGTCAGAAGAATATATATCTTTTAACAGGTCAATGGAAATTATTTCCCGAATTTAAATCCGAGATTCAAGAACATGCACGAGAAATCGGCCGGGATTTTATTTCCGGATGCATCATATAAAGTTCCTGAAGTCCCGACTTCTGAGGGGTAGAAATCATTTTCATCAATTGTGTATGTAATTTCCTTTATTTTTGCACTTTGAGCACCAAGTTCAAAGTATAATCCATCAACTTCCAAGCCAAACCCAACTTTAGTTAACAAGTCACTTCCTTCGAAAGTTCCTCTTTTGTTCCCGTTATATCCTGAACTTGTTACGGTCATAGTGTAGTTGCAGAGCAGATTAATCATTCCTACGGACATGAACATATACGCGCTCATATTATCCTGTTTCCAAATGGACATATTCAATTTCAAACCGTACATAAATGCGCCTGCTGGCAGGTCGTATTCAACATTATAAGTATAATAATACCCGTAATAAGAACCTGTTACAGTAACTCCGCTGTTCTGGCTTCCTAATCCGAATAAATATACGCCGAAAAACGGGCCGATTTCAAAATCCTCAAGGAATCTAAAAAGGAATCCGCCATAGATCCCGGCCAGCATGTTATTGCCATTCCATGGAGTTGTTGGGAATTCATAAATCAAGAGAGGCCACAACTTCTTTTCAAGAGAGTTGTCTGAGGCAATTCCCATATCAAAACTGACATCCAACCTGAATGGCATTTGTGGCTGGGGTGCTTTCGGCGGTTGAGTCACCGCCGGTTGAGTTGGAGTTGGAGCAGGAGCAGGGGTAGGAGCCGGAGTTTGCGGGGCGGTTTGTTGAAGAGTCTGAATTGAAATCTCTTCATGAGTTTTAGAATCGAATACAGCTTTTACGTCTGTCAGGGATAATTCAAGGACTTTTGAATCTTTCTGAATAAACACGGTAGTTTTATTTATGCCGAGAAGTTCTCCCTCATTTACTGTTCCATCCTTCATTATAACCTTCACCGCTTCCCCGAATGAGGCGGAAACAAACAAGAGAAACACCAGAATTAACGGGAGGAACTTTTTCATGTTATCTTTGGCTCCTTTTTTAATAATTACTTTAATATTATATCATACAAATGGTTTAAAGTCAACAATCTACCAATATAAATCTTTATTTCATAATTTCCCTGATATTCTCTTTAGCTCCAAACATCTTGACTTATAATTAATATAGTGTTATAATTATTCGTTTTAATAACAGGAGTGACACAAATGAAAAGATACTTATCTTTAACGATGTTGATCTTATTAATAGCGGGTTGCGCCCCCGGGGAGAGTAATGAGATTATTGTTTCGGGTACGGTAGAAGTGCGTGAGATCCGGATTTCAAGTGAATTGCCGGGGAAGGTAATCGATATATCTGCAAATGACGGAGATTCAGTGGAGCAGGATAAGGTTTTAGTAAAGCTGGATGATCTTCAATATAAGATTCAATTAAATGCTGCCGAGATACAGAAGGAGCAGGTGATTGCATTATTGAATGATTCAGAATTAGATTATAATCGTGCGAAGAATTTATACCAGGCCAATTCAATACCGAAGGAGCAGTTTAACAAAGCGGAATTGAATTTTAAGATCAATAAACTCCGTTTAAAAGAGATTGAAGAGAATATTGAACTATTAAAACTGTATATCTCTAAGACAGAGATTAAAACACCTGTTTCCGGAATAATCTATGAAAAGTATATTGAACCCGGGGAGGTAGTCGCCCCCGGTTACCCGTTATTTTTACTGCATGATTTCAAGGATTTTTATATTAAAACATATATTCCCGAGAAGTACATAGGTATGGTAACGACGGGGGATAAGGTATACTTGAAGATTGATTCGTATCCTGAAAAGAGATTTAACGGCAGTGTAAGTTTCATTTCAAATGTTCCTGAATTTACCCCGTCTACACTTCAGACAGAAGAGCAGAGGGTAATTCAAGTTTATGAAATCAGAATTGTGCCAAGTGACGGGATAGAAAATTTTAAGCCCGGGTTATTTACAACCGTAATTTTTCAAAAGAAGAAGATATGAATCCAATAGTAACAGATCGTTTAACAAAAGTTTTCAAAGAGAAACCAGCAGTTGATGAGCTTACGCTGGAGGTTGAGAAGGGGAGCATTTTCGGTTTTCTTGGGCCGAACGGTGCGGGAAAATCTACAACCATCCGGATGCTTTGCGGGATATTAAAGCAGACCAGCGGCAGTGCATATGTTGGCGGGTATTCCATTGATAAGGATCCGGAAAAGATAAAGTCAATAATCGGATATATGTCCCAGAGATTCAGTTTGTATGACGATTTGACTGTCAGAGAGAACTTAAAATTTTATTCTCAGTTATATGGATTAACAAAAAGACAGATAATGGAGAATATCGTAATTATCCTTGACCGCATGAAGATTAAGGAGTACAGAGATTATCTCTCAAAGAACCTTTCGGGAGGTTTACGTCAGCGTTTAGCCTTGGGCTGTGCATTATCCCATGACCCCGAGATAATATTTCTTGATGAGCCGACAGCAGGGGTTGACCCGGTTACACGGAAGGAATTTTGGGATTTAATTCGCGAGATTGCAGATTCAGGGAAAACTTTTTTTATTACAACACATTATATAGAAGAGGCGGAAAAGTGCGATAAGCTCGGATTCATGTTCTCGGGGAAATTAATTGCATCCGGAAGCCCGGTTGAATTGAAGAAGAATGGAGATACATTAGAAGCAGTATTTGTAAAATTAATGAAAGAATATGTTTAGAAGAATATCTGCATTTATTGAGAAAGAGTTCATCCAGAGTATTCGTGACCTGCGAACTCTTATGATAATAATATTTATTCCTGTTTCAATGCTGATCTTATATGCTTATGCAATTAATTATGACATCAGGAACGTTGATTTGGGTGTGCTGAATTTTGATTCGGGGAGGTCTTCTAAAAAATTATTGGAGCAATTTGAGAATTCGGGGTATTTTACCATCCACCATTTTTACAATGAAGATTTATTATCAAGGTCATTGAAGCAGAATAAGATAAAGATTGCACTTGTAATCCCTGCAAATTTTTCGAAAGAGCTAACCCGGAAAGGGAAACCGGAGATTTCTGTTGTAATTGACGGGAGTGATTCCAATACAGCGAGAATTGCGACAAACTATTTCTTTTCAATTTATGAAGTATTCATAAAAGCAGAGATGGGAATTTCAAAGGTTGAGTTAATTAATTATAAGACCCGGATTCTTTATAATACAGATATGCGCAGTTTGAATTTTGTCATTCCCGGTTTAATTGCTGTTCTTCTTATGGTAGTTGGCGTTCAGTTAACAGCCCCTGCGATAGTGCGGGAGAAGGAAGAAGGTACCCTGGAAACACTGTATACAACGCCTATTTCAATAGCAACTATAATAATCGGGAAGTCCATTCCATTCTTGATCATGGGTTTATTTGACGGGATTCTTGTTTTTCTTGTAGCGAAATACTGGTTCCATATTCCTTTCGAAGGAAATTTCTTTATCTTTCTATTAATTACATCAATTTATTTATTTACCTGCATATCCATGGGGATATTTATTTCGACATTAAGTGATTCACAGTTAGGAGTGATGGTGATTTCATTTTTATCGACATTGCTTCCGTCAATAATTTTATCCGGATTCATTTTTCCTATTAAGAATATGCCGGTTGCCATGCAGTACATTACATACCTGATACCTTCACGCCATTATATTGTGATACTTAGGGATATTTTTTTAAAAGGGAATCATATATTCTACTATTCAAATGAAATATTAATGCTTATTATTTTTGCAGGAGTGATGTTAATGTTATCATTATTCAGAATAAGAAAGAGGTCTGATTAAAGCATGAGTTTCAGCCGGTTTTATACCATGTTTAAGAAGGAAATGATTCAAATGATTCGGGATAAGAGGATTTTTATTTTAATCTTTCTTTCTCCCTTGATAGAAATTATTATTTTCGGGTACGCGATCAATCTTGATATTGACAACATAGAAACAGGGGTTTTAGATTTAAATAAATCCGGATACAGCAGAGATTTAATAAGTTTATTGAATCATTCGGATAAGTTTGAGATAGAACGGGAATTTAATTCAATACAAGAGCTTGAAGAAGGTTTCAAGAAACGTGAGATACAAGTCGGGTTAATTATCCCGCATAATTTTTCTACTGATATTTTTAAGGGGAAACAGGCAGAGATTCTTGTCTTGTTTGACGGAACAGATGCAAATACCTGCAGGATTTCCTTGGGTTATTTCGACCAGGTTAAGGTTCAATTTTTAAAGAGATTACTTAAGGAGAAGGGACTGGCTGCATTTAATTTAAGTGAATATGCGAAGGTAAGAGTTCGATATAATCCGTATATGAAGACGGTTAATTTTTTAATGTCGGGTATAATCGGTTCGATTCTTCTTGTAATAACGATGGTTCTCGGTTCTGCAAATTTAGTAAGGGAGAAGGAATCGGGGACCTATGAACAACTGATAACAACACCCTTGAAACCGATTGAGATAATGGCGGCAAAGTTTCTGCCGTTTTTCTTCATAGGATATGTTGATGTTGTTATTATTATTTTATTCGCAGTGCATTTATTTAAAACACCTTTTGTTGGAAATTACGGGTTAATGCTGATAATGACATTTCCATTTCTTTTAAGTACGCTTGGAACAGGTTTGTTTATATCCAGCATATCTAATAACCAGAGACAGGCGATGTTTACTGCAGTTATTTTTATGATCCCGAATATTCTTCTTTCAGGATTTTTATTCCCGATAGAGAATATGCCGAAGATAATACAATACCTGACATATGCAATTCCTTTCCGATATTTTCTCACGATAATAAGGGGTATCTTTATGAAGGGGAGTGTTCTTGCTGATTTTTATTCAGATGCAGTTTTATTAACAGTTTTTGGAATTGTAATCTTTATCTTCAGTCTATTATTCACCAGGAAACAGATACGGTAAATGGTGAACGGTAAACGGTGAACGGTAAAACGGTGAACGGTGAATGGTAAACGGTGAACGGGGAACGGTAAACGGTGAACGGTAAAACGGTGAACGGTAAACGGTGAATGGTGAATGGTGAACGGTAAATGGAAAGAGAGACTTTACATGAATGTAGTTTTTTAAAACATTGCAATTATTGCTGCCAACTTTAACACATTATTCATTTTTTTTTCTTGATTTTTTTATGCTTTTGTTATATAATAACACTAAATTTGGAGAAAAATGGAATATCTTCAGGAAGAAAGCAAACGAGAACATAACGAAACCGTAGATGTTAAACTGGTATATTTAAGAAACCGCAGGAAGGATTTGGTAAAGTTGAAGATGTATTTGGGTATCGGTGATTTTGAAATGATACGAGTCCTATCGCAGAGAATGATTGAATCGGGTGAAATGTACAGTTTTCCTGAGATTAAGAATTTAGGTATTGAAATTAAGGATCATTCTATAAACCAGGATGTCCTGAAACTTCGTAATGATTTTATATTCTTTGATGAATTGCTTGAAAAACTTGAAAATTATTTGAAAAACAACGGGAGTTAATTTAATTATAAAGATCCTTTTACCTCTGCTTTGGAATTCTAATCATTTAAGATCAGAAAAATAAAATGAAAATTTTTGAAATAAAGAAGCAGGAAATAAAACCGATAATTTTAATGTTTTTATTCCTTGTAATACTTTCCTGCTCGATTATTATTGCAGAGAATACAAGGAATGCAATTTATATTACAGAATTGGGTATTGAAAACTATCCGTACATGTACATCTTAAATGCGGTTTTTTTAATATTTGGTATATTTCTTTATACGAAATTTCTAGAGAGATTGGAACGTGTCAGATTCAGTACAATCATAATGTTTATATTCAGTCTATCCCTGATCAGTTCATCTTTCATATCCCGTCATCGTTATGGCATACCCGTGCTGGCGGTAATTATTGAAATGATAGATAATTT
>JAQVHJ010000126.1 GCA_028696285.1 bacterium | reverse complement strand
CGGTTGATTACCGGCTTGAAATAGATTTAGGAAGCAAGATCAGCGCTTCCGGTTTCGGGTATAAGCCGAGGTCATTGGAGAATATTATTAAGGTTAATTTTTACTTTGATTCATCGCAAAGATTCGGTATATTTGCAAATATCAGAAACATGAAGTACCGTGACAAGGACGGATTTCTTGCCTTCAACGAGGATTTCAATTCTGTTTACGGGGGGTTCCGGTACCAGGTTGCAAAGAACATTAAAGCTGAATTTGTCTACGGGACATCAACCTCTCTCTCTCCTGTTTACATGAATTCACTTCTGTTTCACGAAAGTGATCCGTATAACAGGGAGAAGTACCTGATGACGAATGGCCCTGACTATAATGAAATTAATAACCTGAATTATTTCATGACGGAATTTGCTCAGGACTTGTATGACGCGGAAAAAGCGCTGGAAAAGGCAGAAGAGATTTCAATTAAAGCTTTGATTGAATTTTAAACGATAGAGAACTAAGATGAAAAGAATTTCTGTTTTGATTTTAATTTTTATAATGGTGATTTTTACAAGCTCTACAATTACAAATATAATCAAGCGCCGTCTTCCTCCGCCTCAGCTTCAGGAAGAAGGCGTGTTGTTTTCATACGAAGCCCCGTATGCAAAAACTGTTTCCGTCGCGGGAGACTGGAATAGCTGGGGTGGAACCTCGAGTGCTTCGGGAAGGTATGATCCGAATATCGGGAAGATGACAGATGCTGACGAGGATGGTGTTTGGGAAGTTTTAATTCCATATTCAGAAATAAGCCCGGGCAGACACCAGTACAAGGTTGTTATTGATTCAAATACATGGGTTTTGGACCCGAATAATTTTGAGACATCAACAGAAGGTGGTTTTACAAACTCATTAATTATTATACCGGAAAAACCCGGCAGGGAGTGAGTTATAATGAAAAGAATAATTTATTTTTTAATTTTACTTGTCATATTATCTGCAGGATTTATCTTAAGCTGTGATAAGGAGAACCCGTTTACCCCGACTATTACGAAAGGCGTAAGCAGGACATATTCATCAGTCCAGTTAATGGGCGGGTTTAATAATTGGGAGATTTCAAACGCTGCGAATAATATGATCTTTAAGGGTGAATATGTTTGGGAAAAAACAGTCGTACTTAGCGCAGGATCTTATGAATTTAAATTTGCAACCGGGTATTCCTGGGATAATGATAATTTCGGGGATAATGAAACGCCTGATTCAGGGACAGCGCCTGAAGTAATTTTCGGAACTGCCGAACTTTGGGGCGGAAATATTATTCTTACGATTGACAGTCCAGGAATTTTTCTATTCAGGTTTAATGACAAGGACAAAAGTTATTCCGTTGAATCACGGGGATATTACCCGAATATTATTAACGGTACGGTCTCTTCTATTTCAATAAATGATTCATTGATTTTTACCTGTAATGTAACAGATGAAGACGGGACAATTTCATGGGTTAAGGTTCACTATTGGGATGATGCCGGCGGAACAAATACAGAGATAATAGAAACACTGAATATCTCTACAGATGACACCTATATTTCAACCATTAAAAATCCAAATGCTGAAGGTGTAATAAATTATTATTTTGAAGCAAGGGATGATTCCGGGAACATTTCAGTTTATCCTGAAGATGCCCCTATTACATTAAGCTCTGTTTCTGTAAGTGACCAAATTATTATTGATGGCGTAATAGATTCAATATATGGTACTCCGCTTACTTCCGATCCGAATACAGATGGCGGGGGAAATGATGAGATGGATCTGGTGGATCTATATGTATATGACGACACAGATAATTATTATATTTTATTTACTATTGATAAGGACATAAGCGGTGCTTCAAATTGGGGAAAATATGCGATTTATATAGATGTTGATAATACCAATGACAGCGGTGCAACCTCAGATGCCTGGGGCCGTGCCGTAGTTGTAAATAATCCGCATAAACCGGAGTATGCCTTATATTGCTGGGTTGACCAGACCCCGTTTTATGCTTCCAGCGACACTCAATTGTACTCATGGAACGGTTCTTCATGGACAGGCCCGACCTATCCTGTGCTTGCTGCATTGAGTACAGGAACGATAAGTATTGTGGAATACGAGATAAGTAAATCGTCTTTGGGAAATCCTTCTCAAATCTGGCTGGAGGTATGGTCAACAGGAAATGGAGGCACAGACAATGCAAGAGATACAATTAATAATCCTTCTGATGATTGGAATGGTACAGCAGGAGATTGGAGCTCTACCGCGGATCTTGATTGCTCTACTAATTATGTTAATAAGAATTAATTAGAAATATTACCAGTCTTTTTTATCACTATTCGGATTTTCAAATCCCATTTCTGAACTGAATAATTCCATTATCTCTTCCGGGGACATATTAAAGATATCTTTCTGTTTATTTGGAAAACGCTGGTAGTTTTTTTTGGTCTGTTTATTCTCATCCTGAAGATAATCTTTCAGGATCTTTTCTATCTGTGAATCGGAAAGCTGGGGAAGTTTTTTATCAAAATCATGTTCCCCGAAAGATGCAGGCTGGTCAGTTCCTGAATCATTTTGATTCTGCTGCCCATCTTTTTCCTGTTCAGGCTGATTCTGATTCGGTTTTTCTCCATTCTGATTTTGGTTCTGCTGCGGCTGATTCGGCTGCTGCCCATTCTGATTCTGCTGATTTTGTTGATTTTGATCTTGATTCTGCTGTTGATTTTGGTTCTGCTGTTGATTTTGTTGCTGCTGATTTTGTTGCTGGTCTTGATTCTGCTGTTCCGGTTGATTCTGATTATTTTGCGGATTCTGTTTTTGTTCGTTTTGGTTCTGCTGCTGTTGTTGGTTCTGTTCATTACTCTGATTCTGATTGGGGCTGTCCTTCTGTTCCTGATTTTGATTCTGGTTCTGGTTTTGATTTTGATTTTGGTTTTGTTGCTGTTGGTTTTTCTGCTGCTGTTGATTCTGCTGATTCTGTTCCTGCTGTTTCTGCTGTTCTTCGAGCATTTTCTTTGCCAATTCAAGATTGAATTTAGTATCTTCAGCTTCCGGATTTATTTTTAATGCATCTTCATAATTTTTAATTGCTTCTTCAAATTCATATTTATTAAAATGACAATTACCTATATTATGAAGTAATTTAAAATGAAGGTTTCTTCTGTCTTCCTCCTTTTTTAAATAATTGAGATTATCCTTTGATTTGTTATACATCTGTATGGCTTCTTCATAGTTCTTTGATTTGTAAAGAGTGTTTGCCTGATTATAAATTATTTTCGGATGGGTATTATTGATCTCCAAAGCTTTATCATAAAAGCTGAAAGCATTCTCAATATCCCTTCTCATAAATTCGTGGTTACCCTGTCGGTTCAGATCATATAGTGGATCCAGAAAAGAAAAGCAGGGTATTGTAAACATAAAAATTAATACTAATTCGAAAAACAGTTTTGACCTGTTCTTCATCAGGGTTACTCCTTTTATAGAAATATACGGAATTTAATTCTTGATTATTTTAGAAGGAAGCGGGGTGGTTTTTATGCACCCCGTATTAATACTGGGATTATTCTGATTTCTTTTCTTTCTCGGCTTCCTTCATTTCCTTTTCTTCTTCTTCTCTTTCCTTCTTTTCGGCTATCTTATCTTTAATATTTCCGATTCCGATAAAGATTGAGATGAAACCAATAAATACTAAGAATGGGGGAATAGACCCCTGAACGACATCTTTAAATGCCTGCCACCAAGTGTTGGGATCGGTCAATGCTAACAAGAGAACTCCGCCAACAATTGCAATAATTCCGAATAGAATGGCTAACATTTATGCCACCTCCTTTTAATTTGAATTTTTTGTTTGTAATCGTTCAAACCTGTTATTTAAGTCGTCTAAATATTCAGAATAATTCCTGTTCTTGGAACAGAAATCAATTCCTTCCTTAACGGTTTTCAAGGCTGCAGGGATATCTCTCTTATGGTGCTCATAAAATTTCGCAAGTTCAAGATAAGGCTCCGGCCCGATTTCAGAGGAATAACTGATTAATTTTTCCCAGACTTCAATTGAATCATCCTTTAACTGCATCTTTTTCAAAAGATGCGCTAATCTGCAGCTGCCTTTAATAAAAAATTCCTTCACGCAGATGTTCTCTGATTCGAATAACTTCGTAAATATTTCCATTGCAACATTCTGCTGATTAAGGTTTTCATAAAATCTTCCTACATTGAACATTATATCATAGGGTTGAGCAAAATAATCAGAGATGACAGAACATTCCTTTATAAGAATTCCTATCATTGAAATAATGTCGTAAGTGTTATGTTCAATTACTTTCCTGATCTGGTAAGGGTTTTTTGTTCTAATGTAACTGAAATAGATCATTGGTATCTGTTCAGAAGGGATATCATCTTCCCTGTAAAAAGAGAGAAGATTCTCTTCGAGGAAAGTCAGGTTAAAAGCATCGAGCCTCCGCTTCCACAAACGCCGCGCTGGATGAAGCAGGTCTAAATGCGGATAATCGCGGATATCTTTAATGATTCTTGAAAGGATTAACCTGGTTTCAATGTTCGGGATATCAAAAGTCTTTCCATTGAAGCTGATGAATGCCTGGAAATTATCGAGAAATGAATCAATATCCCTGAGCATCGGCTCTTCTTCATTAAAGTCACGCATTAAATACTGACGTAAGATATATTCAGTTTCAGTAAAATAGCCGATACCGATAAGGAAGAGATATGTTCCCGAGCCGGAAATACCGGTTGATTCCGTGTCTATAAAGGCAATCTCCTTGATGTCAATATCATTGAACCGGTCGTCTTTCCCGATCAAGGAAAGAAATTTTTTATTAATCGAAAAGATCTCATTAAATTGAATCTTGCCGTGAGTGTGGTTAAGAGGGTATTTATTTTCAATCAGAAAGAAAGACCCGAATTCATTCTTAACTTCAGTTCCCGGCAGGGTTACTGATTGAACATTCTGCATAGATGTCTTGACACTGTGTTCGCTGTTTTCTATGTTTTTTATAAGCTTTCTTAACCGTTCGATTTCTTCTTTGTTCAATTTAACCTCTTTACAAATTATTAATAAATTATAACATAAAAATAACGTTTTGTAAAGTAAAAAAGGTGCCGGCCCATGACATATGACATAGGGATATTTTTAACATTTATAAGATTTAAGAAATTCGAATTGAAAAGGCGCTTAGTTACAATAAAGAATCATGTCATATGTCATGGGCCGGCACCTTAAAAAAAAATTGATAATTTTTTTATTTTATGGTATAATGAAAATCAAGGTTGAAGGTAAAAATGAAGAAAAAAACGAAAGATACATTAATTGCATTTTTATTTCTGTTGCCATTTATGCTGGTATTTATAATTTTCCTCGCATACCCGGTTATCTATTCGTTGATTTTATCTCTTCATAAGGTCACGGTCTATACCGATTTATATGACATATTTTCAGACATGAAGTTCGTGGGGTTTGAAAACTATGTGAAATTAATCCTGGACAATAAATTCTGGTGGTCTCTTGTAACAAGTCTCGCCTATGGCCTTTTTACTATTCCAACAGGGATATTTCTCTCCTTAATACTTGCTGTCGTTCTGAATAATAAATTTAAAGGGAACTCTTTTTTCAGAAGTTCTTACTTTCTTCCGAATGTTCTTGATGTTTATGTTGTCGGATTAATATGGACATTACTCTTGGCGCCGAAATATGGATTGATAGACCAGTTTCTGAATAATATCGGGATTCAATTTTTCTCGGAAAAGGGATTCCTGGGAAACCCTTCTATTGCATTGTTTACAATTGCATTAGTAATGGTATTAAAGGGGTGCGGATTTGGAATGATCCTTTTCCTGACAGCAATCCAGAATATTCCGGAATCGGTCTATGAAGCGGCTGACATTGACGGGGCGTCCTGGTTTCATAAGTTGAGATTTATTACAATTCCCCTTGTTAAACCTATCATTTTTTTCATGGCAACTGTCGGGATAATAGGTGCGCTTAATACATTTACGGAGATTTATGCAATGACGAATGCTTCCGGCGGTCCGGATTTTGTTGTGAAGAATATCCCCTTTTTCATAGGAACTACACAAGGCGCAACTAAGGTTTCGGGATTCTATCTGTATCAGAACTTTAATATAGGGAAGTACGGTTATTCCGCTGCAATCTCATATCTACTGCTGATAGTAGGTTTGATTATTTCAATGATTAACAGGAAAATAATAGGAAGTTCTGAATGAAATTTATTAAACGAACTTTTATCTATGTGATTTTGATAATATTTACATTCATTCAGTTGCTACCTTTTTTCTGGATGACAATTACTTCAGTAAAAGAACAGGGATATGCTTTAAAAAACCAGTTCTTTCCGAGAACAATAAATTATCTTGAGAAGAAAGTCAGTGATATGTCCGAAACCGATGGTGAGTTCCAGATAGTATTTGCTGAAGGGGATAGATTTGCAGTGATAATTAAGAATCCCACCGTTAAACATGCAGAACTTGAGTTCGAAGGTAATGTTTTTATCCTCAAAAAGATCGATTCATATTGGGCTGCGGATGTGCCGTATAAAGAGAAACCGGAGATACTCAAGTTTAAAATTACTAAACCGTTCAAATATGCATTCAAGGATTTCTATACATTGAATAATTTCAGAAATATCTGGAATAATAAAGATTTCCCATTTAAAAGATTTTTTGTTAATTCAATTATTGTCGCCTTTTTTTCGGGACTTTTTACGGTAGTCCTGACAACGATGGGCGGGTACGCTTTTGCAAAAAAAGATTTTTACTGGAAGAACGGATTATTTTACTTCTTTCTTGCGTTAATGCTTGTTCCCGGAATGATCTATATGGTTCCTCAATTCGCGCTTGTTTATCAGATGGGAGAGATTAAATTCTTGGGTTTGGGAA
>JAQVHJ010000125.1 GCA_028696285.1 bacterium | reverse complement strand
GCATACATCCCTGTCGGATCAACATACTTAATCGGATTGTTATTACAGTATACCCATCGATTGAGTGTCTGGGGACTTTTAATATTCCCGGTGACCACATCCACCTTCATGAACCGCCCTAACTTCGTATCCAGATATCTTGCATTAAAGTAATCAAGGTTACTCTCCTTATCTCTCTCCTTCCCGGTAAACTTATAGTTGTTATCTGTATCGATATAAGACTTACTCCATATAATATCCCCGAACGGTTCGTACTTGTTATGTTCCTCGATATTCCCGTTTGCATCCGTAATCATTGCAATACTTCCCAGGAAATTCTGATGAAAGAATTTCCTTGAATCAAGGTCTATCGTTCCATCATTATTAAATGAAGTTCTCGATACCTTCTTCCCTCCTGCATACGTGAATAAATGTTTATTCTCCGGTATCTGATTATAACTCATTTCTAATACTACTTCTCCTCCCTCGTAGATATAAATCGTTGAGTCGCTCGTATTCGGATAACTCTTTTTGATAACCCTCATACCGTTAACATCATATTCCATATTAAGTTCCGACTCAATAATCATCTCAATTTTATTATCTCTAATCTCCGGCTTGTGCCTGATATAATGAACCATCATATTGTTTTATTATTATTTTAATATTCTTTCCGGTATTTTTAATTCATATAAACAATAATTCCCTGACTTATCTTTTTGAATAAAGTACAGTTTTTTACTATCAGGAGACCATGTAAATTTGTCAAAAAAATCCCAATTTAATATATATATTATAAAAGTTTTATCTTTTTTTATATGATATAATTTTAATAAATTAAAGGGAAACGAACGAAAAGCTATGAATCTATAATTAGGACTGAATTGAAAATTTGCTAAAATTTCTCCATCATCAGCTAAACCTCCATATGGCTCAATTACTTTAATAAGATTTCCGGATAAATCTATAATTAACATTCTTTTACTACTATATAATGAAATAATAATATGATTTTCTTCATTTACATCATTTATATATATATTTTCCTTTGAAGAAAATATTTTTATTATTTCCTTACTTTTTACATTAATTTTAAAAATTTCAAAGCAACAAGTTAGAAATATTATATATTCATCATTTTTATCCCAAAAAAAATTTACTAAATCTAATTCAGCTATCTTTTCTCTTCTTTTTTCTTTTATATTATAAATATATAAACCCTTATCACTAGAAGTCCAATATTTTTTATAGATAATATACTTTTTATTATGTGAAACATCATAAAAGGTATGATCTATATCATTATCCAGAATTTCCATTTTTCCATTTTTGTCATATAAAACCAAATAATTTGAAGAAGCTTTATTTAAATTTTCATAACGCCATATACAAACAATTTGAGTATCATTTAAATATTTAGGATTTGAAAAAGTTTCATCTATGATTTTATTATCTTCATAATTATTAAATTTAAATACTTTGTTTATTTCATATCTGAAAAATATTTTATTTATAATATCTGTTGGTAAAAATAAAAAAGCAATAAGTCCGGAAATAATTATTAATAAACAAAAAATAATAAAAAATGTTGTTAATAAATATTTTTTTATTTTACTCTTCATTTTTCTTCTCCTCTTTGGGTTTATCAATCTCAATTCTTATTGGAAATACCTTTTCAGCGAAACTAGCAAGACCATAAAAATCAACATTTATATCTAAACATTTTTTACCTTCCTCAGTAATTGATTTAATTGTTACTTCTTTAATAGCAGCTGTAAAAATGGTTTCTTTTAGTTGAAGTTTTAAATATTTTTTACTGGTGAAATTAAGGGTTGCTTTGCTTTCTTTTTTATTTATATTAAGTTTGAAAAATAAATTTTTTGAAGCTACAAAATATAAATCTGTTGGTTTTAATTCTCCCTTTTCATTTGGTTTAAAAAGCTGTGTTCTAATTTCTTCTTTTGAATTTATTGTAATATCTTGTCCAGTTTTTTCAATAAGTACTACCTGTTCAACTAATTCCTTTAACATTTTATGAGGCTCAATGTCTTGTTCCGTTAATGTGTCTCTTAAAACATCTCCCTTTAAAGAAAAATCTTCTTCTTTTGAAATTATATCTAAAATCTCAACGAAACTTTCTGCAGATTTATACTGTTCAATCTTTTTTGTTAAATCTTCTTGAGAAATTTCTATGTTTGGTTTTAAACCTTCTTTATCTAAATATTTTATTGGATTATTAATACAATAAACATATCTATTTAAACATTGTGGATTATAGATATTACCCCAAAGCACATCCGCCTTTATAAATCTTCCTAATTTCGTATCAAGATATCTTGCATTAAAGTAATCAAGGTTACTCTCCTTATCCCTCTCCTTCCCGGTAAACTTGTAGTTGTTATCTGTATCAATATAGCTCTCTGACCAGATTATATCCCCGAACGGTTCATACTTGTTGTGTTCCTCTATATTCCCGTTTACATCCGTAATCATTGCAATACTTCCGAGAAAGTTCTGATGGAAGTATTTTCTTGAATTTATGTTAATTGAACCGTCTGAGTTGAAATCAGTCCTACTTACTTTTTTACCACCTGCATACGTGAATAAATGTTTATTCTCCGGTATCTGATCATAGTTCATCTCAAGAACTACTTCTCCTCCTTCGTAGATGTAGATAGTGGAATCGCTCGTATTCGGATAACTTTTTTTAATCATTCGCATTCCGTTAACGTCATACTCTTTCAAAGAAAGAAAACAGAAGTTTACAGTATATTATGGAATCTTATTAAGAACTCTAGTCATATATTTTTGGTTCTTTATTTATAATTAATCCTTCTTTGTTTGAGTAATAAATATTATTTATCTTTTTTTGGTAATATTTCATTTTTGGTAACTCTTCTTTAGGACATATAATTATAATATCATTATTATTTTTATTAATTATATATATATATTCATAATTATACAATGGAGTTGTGGGAATATAATCAGTATATTTATTTTCTATTAATAAATTTAAATTATCTGGATAATTTTTATAGTCGCTATAATATTCATTACATAGAATTGAAATAAGTCGTAAATTATTTTTATGTATTTTTAATATGGGATTAAAATTAAAATCGATATAAAACGATGGTAAATAACTTATAATTGAAATTATTATTGAGAATAATGTAATTTTTATACCTTTAAATTTAAATTTTAAAAGAATTAACAAAATTAAAATAATTATATTAAATAATATTATTATCACATTTATCTCAAATTGCCCAAATATCCTTGGATTACTATCTAGTTTATTAAAAATATAAATACTATATAATAACCCTAAAAATATTGATATAATTGTTGATATTAAAATGATATTAAATTTTAAAATATTATTCTTTTTTTCTTTTTGCTTTAAAAATAAACATATAATTATAATAATTGTGGGAATAATCGGCCAATATGGAAAAGTAATTCCAGATAAAATATAACCTACTATTGAAGGAAAAAAGTATTTTTTTTCATTTTTCATTTTAATATCCATAACCCCACTTTTTTTCATATTTATGAATTTCTTCTGACGTATATCCAGGAGGAATACTTCCTTTTTTTCTATAGGTATTTTTTAATATATCTTCATATTCACTCCATTCATAAAATAAAGTTCCACCAGAGATATCTTTTTGATGTTTTAAAATCCCAATTTTTGACATTACTAGGTATTCGGAATTATAAGCAATTATTTCTGAAAATGGGAATTGAATATAATATGGAATTAAATGTGTAGATTCATGGAATAACCATAAAGCTCTTAAATTTATTGTTGAATTTCTTACAAAATTATTATTTACATATAATTTCCAACTACGCACATATAATTTTGTATCATATAAATCAGTAATTCCAGTAATAATAACCTTATCTTGTCTTGCTTTCTTTTGAAGTAGATTAGCTCTAGATTTAAATCCAGTATATTCTAATAAAAATACTGCTTTAATAAATTCTTTTTCAATTTCTTGTCCTTGCAAAGCTTTTTTACCTAAATTACCATATTTTTCTATTATAGTATCTTTATTATTCGAATTATTAAAATAGTTATTCCATTCTTCCTCAAATTTTTCATCATTGAACATATTTTCATCATTTTTATTACCTAAATTACCTGAACCCCCTTCCTTCATACCTGGTGTAGCAATAAATCGTGAATGCCACATCCATGCACCTGGACTGTATTCTGTCATAATATATTTTAACAAATCCCTACCAGTACTCTTTCCAGCTTGGCTGTAATGAGATCCCCAAGCATACATCCCTGTCGGATCAACATACTTAATCGGATTGTTATTACAGTACACCCACCTGTTAAGTGTCTGGGGATTTTTAATATTCCCGGTAACCACATCCGCTTTCATAAACCGTCCCAACTTCGTATCCAGATATCTTGCATTAAAGTAATCTAAATTACTCTCCTTATCCCTCTCCTTACCTGTAAATTTGTAGTTGTTATCTGTATCAATATAAGATTTACTCCATATAATATCCCCGAACGGTTCGTATTTATTATGCTCCTCTATTTTCCCATCTTTGTCGGTAATCATTGCAATACTTCCCAGGAAATTCTGATGAAAGTATTTTCTTGAATTTATGTTAATTGAACCGTCTGACTTGAAATCAGTCCTACTTACTTTTTTACCACCAGCATAAGTAAATAAATGTTTAGATTCTGGAATTTGTTCATAACTCATCTCAAGAACTACTTCTCCTCCTTCGTAGATGTAGATAGTGGAATCACTTGTATTCGGATAACTCTTTTTAATCACTCGCATACCGTTAACGTCATATTCCATATTCAGTTCCGATTCAATAATCATCTCTATTTTATTGTTCCTGATCTCCGGCTTGTGCCTGATATAATGAACCATCATATTATCATAGTTATATTCATACAGCTCCTGTTCATAAATTTCATCCTTATTCCTGAAATAATCCCGCTGAACTGTATTGCCGTTTGCATCATAATTGATAAGCATATAACTCAAATCCTTGTTTTCCATATCGAAATTCACCCTCTGTAACCTATTCGAATACTCGTCATACTCATAATTTATTTTACCATATTTTGAACTGTAAGTCAACCTGTTCCCGGTATTATCAAATGTATATTTCGACCCGGTATTCTGTCCTTCGTTATTGTAGTACTTACCGTTTACTTCGGTTAACCTGTATAACGAATCATAACCATATGTCGTTTCAATATTATCTTCATCAATAAGTTTTGTCCGGTTCCCGACAACATCATAGAAGTAATGATTTTTGAATATGGAATTGTCATTTATCTTTATCTCCATACTCTCCATCCAATGCCTGTATTGATTGTAATCATAATGAACCGTGATATCATTCGCATACTCAATATCTTCGACCATGCCGAGAGGATTGAAGCTGGGTATCTTCGCTATCTGCTGCTTCGTCCCGGGATCTCCCATAACGGTTTCATACAGGACATCCGCACGGCCCATAAGGTCGTATTCATATTCCATCCTCTGTATCTCCTGTCCATTGACAGTGATTTCATGCTTAAGCATAAATCCCGCCTTGTTATAGGTATAGCCATGATCAACCTGAACAGGGTTATGCCCGTCAAATGCGATAAGCTCATGCTTCTCCAGTAACCTCCCCATATCGTCAAAGTTACTGAAGGTATTCGAACTGACAAGATTCCCCGATTTATCGTATTTCTTCTTCGAATACAGCTTACCCTTCCCGTTAGTAATCGATAAATTATCATATTCATATTCAATCCTGCTCCCGTCGGGATATTCGATCTTCGTCTGCCTGTTCAATTCATCATAAAAGTATTTTATTGTTATTCCTTTAGCATCGGTTCTTTCTATTAGGTTCCCGTTAAGGTCATACTTAAATACCGAAACCCCGCTATCGGGAAGGTCCGACTTGATTAACCTCCCCTCAGTGTCGTAGTAATACTTCGAAACCATCCAGGTCTCCCCGTCCTTACTTGTACGCATCTCAGTCATATTACCCAATAGGTCATACTTAAAATGTGTCCGTGAATAGACAGTCCCTTCATCATCATACCCAACAACCTTCTCCAGTTTATCCTGCGAGTTATAGAAATACTTTACAGGACGGCCCTGTGCATCGTAAATCTTAACCGAGTTCTCGTAATCGTTGTACTCATACACTATCTCCAGGGGAACCGTATTCCCCTGAACAGCATCCGGGATATACACCTTCTTTGTCCGGCCCAAAACATCATATTCATACTTAATATTATTCAGGCCCTGAGCCGGGTCTTCAAGGTTCACGCGCGGATCCCGGAACTGCGCAGGATTAACATTAAAATCCTTCTGCGGTTCATATACGAACTCCTTCCGTCCCATATAATCGTAATCGACCCCGTTCACAATCCACGACTCCGTTCCGGACTTATTATCCTCCTTCACTCCTCCGTAAATGAACCGGCCCATTCCGTCATAGTAATATACACTCTCCGAGAATACCCCATCCTCTATCTTATTCCGTACCAGGGTATATGCAGGGAAGATCTCGTCATGGTATTCATACTCCGTATATGTCCCGGCGGTCTGAGGATAGTCAGTACGGATTACACGGTCGAGTGAATCGTACTGATTCGAAACGCTATTCCCGTTTATATCCGTGGACGATTTAACCAGATAAGTATTCGGGTAATATGATATCTTCGAAACCTGATTCAGAGGATTTACCGTCTCAAAAGGAAGGGAATAGTTATATTCACTGCTGTAAACAACCTTTGATGGGGGGTTCCCCTTTATATATTTATTTGTATTATTCTTTTAATTTAGAATTTTCTTTACTAGTAATATTATATACAATTTGAATTCCTTGTTTTGTTTTTTTATTATTCACTATTGCAGGAGAAAATATACTTCTTTTCACAGCTTCTATTGCTAAATTATCAATCTC
>JAQVHJ010000124.1 GCA_028696285.1 bacterium | reverse complement strand
GAAACCGAGTACAGTGAGAAGAAGGGGTCATTGTGGTATGTTAAATATCCTGTAATTAAGAATTCATCTAACAACGGTGAGTTACCGGATTATATCATAGTTGCAACCACGCGCCCGGAAACAATGCTCGGGGATACCGCAGTTGCAGTAAATCCGAAAGATAAGAGGTTCCGGAAATTTAAGGGGGTAAAGATCAAACTCCCGTTGGCAGAGCGTGAAATACCGATTGTATTTGATGAGAATGTTGAGAAAGGTTTTGGCACAGGCGCAGTAAAAGTCACGCCTGCCCATGACCCTATCGATTTTGAGATAGGAACAAATCATAAATTACCTATGCCGATTGTAATTGATGAGACAGGAAAGATGACAGGGGAGATACCTGAGAAGTATATCGGCCTTGACAGGTTTGTTGCAAGAAAAAAGATAGTAAAAGATCTTGAAGAAGCAGGATTGATAGAGAAGATAGAAGACTACACCCATTCCGTAGGGCATTGTGACAGGTGCAAGACAGATATTGAACCGGTTATTTCGGATCAGTGGTTCGTGAAAATGCTTCCGCTTGCCGAACCAGCTATTGACATCGTGAACTCCGGTGAGATAAAATTTCTCCCGGGGAAATGGAAAAAACTATACCTGAACTGGATGAATAATATCAGGGACTGGTGTATATCCCGTCAATTATGGTGGGGGCACCGTATTCCTATCTGGTACTGTGAAGAGAACAATCATCCCGTTGCTTCGATTGAAAAGCCGGAAACATGTCCTGAGTGCGGATCAAAAAACTTCACGCAGGAAGAGGATGTTCTTGATACATGGTTCTCAAGCCAGTTGTGGCCCTTCTCAGTCTTCGGTTGGCCGGAAGAAACAGAAGATCTGAAGCAGTTCTACCCGACATCCGTTCTTGTTACAGACAGGGGGATTATTTTTCTATGGGTAGCAAGGATGATAATGTCAGGGTTGAAATTCATGAAAAAGAAACCGTTTGAGAAGGTGCTTATCCACGGTACTGTCCTTGATGAACAGGGGAGAAAGATGAGCAAATCCCTCGGAAACGGGATTGACCCTCTTGAAATGATTGATGAATACGGCGCAGATGCCGTGAGATTTTCGTTGATGATGCTCACATCATCAGGCCAGGATATTTATCTCTCTGAGAATAAATTTAAAATGGGCAGGAACTTCGCGAATAAGCTCTGGAACGCATCAAGATTTGTATTAATGAATATTGATAATGAGTTATTAGGTAAAACCCCGGATTTTTCGAACCTGGAACTGGTGGATAAATGGATCCTGTCAAAGCTCATGAAAACAATCAAAGAGGTTGATGAGCAGTTAAATAAATTCAATTTTAATTCTGCAGCATTCAAAATCTATGATTTTGTCTGGAAAGATTTTTGCGACTGGTACCTTGAATTGAGTAAACCCAAACTGAATGACCCTGAAAGGAAAGTATTTACGCAGTACCTGCTTCTTTACGTGCTTGAGAAGATACTGAAGATCCTTCATCCGTTCATGCCGTTCATTACGGAGGAGATCTATCAGAAACTCCCGGATGAATTTAAGGGAAAATCTTCAATTATTCACGAAGCATTTCCGAAGGTTGTGAAGGAGTTCATTGATGATTATTCAGAGTGGGAGATGGATTTAATAATTGAGATCATAACCAAGGTCAGGAATATCAGATCTGAAATGCTCGTTCCCTTGACAAAGGAGATAGAGGTAATAATAAAAGGTAAGAACCCGCAGATAATAGATTTCCTGAAAAGGAATTCACATTATATAAGCTCACTTACAAGAGCGGAATCGGTCGAGATCCTTTCGGAGGTTGAGAGACCTTCTCAATCAGCAGTCGCGGTTGTCAATGATATGGAGATATTCGTTCCGTTAGGGAAACTAATCGACATTGAGAAAGAAAAGGAACGCGTAACAAAGAACATTACTGAACTGGAAGGATTCTTAACTGCCGCAGAGAAGAAGCTTTCAAACCCTGACTTCGTCAATAGAGCTCCTGCTCAGATTGTTGATAAAGAAAGAGCCAAGAAGGAAGAATTAGAGATCAAGATCAAAACACTTAAGGATAATCTCAAACTTTTACAGTAAGGTTTATGGAAAGATTTTCAAATGTGATTGAAAGGGAGAATCCGGGATGTTTTATCCGCGAGTTCAGTTCATTTCCCGGATTTATTAATGGATGCTCCTATAGGCTTGATTTTGCAGAGGGCTGCCAATTTAACTGTAAGTATTGCTTTCTTAACGATTACCTTGAATCACCCGGGAAAATATTGCTTTATTCAAACTATGAAAAGATTAACGGCGAACTTAAGGAGAAATATGAAATATTAAAGGGGAAGACTGTTTCTCTTGGAGTTCTGAATGATTCTTTCTTTCCCCTACAGATAAGAGAGAGGATTTTTAAGTTATCTCAGATTTTCAAGAGATATCCTGAAATTACTTTTGAATTGAGAACGAAGGCTGATCTAAAAGATGATCTGAATCGGATTGCAGAGCTGCCGGATAATTGTTCAATTGTATTCTCAATGAATACTCCTGAAATAAACAAGAAGATGGAAAAAGGTACTGCCGGAATATTTGAAAGGATAAATTCTGCAGAGAACCTGGTAAAGTTATCACAAAGAAAAATAGGAATTGTTTTCGACCCGATTATTTATTACCCTGAATTTTTAAATGATTTTATCAAGGTTATTGATTCGATAAAGAACCATATTCCGGAGGAAAAAATTTATTTTATCGGCCTTGGATTTCTAAGGTTAATGCCAGAAACATATAAGAAGATTCTTGATGATGAAGAAGCATCAGACTTAGTTTTCTCTTCAAGATTCATACGTGGGAACAAGGACAAAGCGGTCTATCCCATGGCTTTCCGCCTGAAGATTTATTACAGAGTAATAGATAAAATATTAAATTTATTCAAGAAAGTAAATATCAGATTTTACATGGAATATGAATATGTTCCTGAAATTTTAAACTTAAAAAAGGTAAGCCAAGAAGATTTCACCTATGCCGGAAACTGATTTTCATAACAAGAAGGAAATTACAAAATCGAGTTTTACATTCGGGATATTTACGTTGATATCACGGGTCTCCGGTTTTGCGAGGGATATGGCGATTGCATATATCTTCGGAACTTCATTTGTCGCAGATGCATTCTTAGTCGCTTTTAGAATTCCCAATACATTCCGCCGCTTCGTCGGTGAAGGGGCATTGAACCCGGCCTTCATTCCGGTTTTCGCAGATTATCTGAAAACAGGTGATAAGAAACAGATAAACCAGATGATTTCTGCCGTGTTTACTTTTATCACTATAATTGTTTCCGCAATTGTTGTATTGAGTATTATTTTTGCAAAGCCGATAGTCCAGGTTCTGACTCTTAATTTTTCAAATTTTGACGATAAATTTAACCTTACGGTAATTTTATTACGGATAATTTTCCCATACCTTTTAATGGTTTCTTTAGCCGCGCTTATGATGGGGATTTTAAATTCAATAAAAAATTTCTGGATATCTGCGGCAGCACCCATTGCCTTGAATCTGAGTTTAATTTTTGCAATGATCTTTATTTCACCTCTTTTTGGGGATACTCCGGAGAAGAAGGTCTATGGTCTTGCTCTCGGTGTACTTGTCGGAGGGATTCTTCAATTTGCATTTCAATTCATTCCTGTTATAATGAAGGGATTTCATATTTACCCATTCTTTAAATTTGCCCATGAAGGTTTAAGGAAGGTTATCCGGTTAATGCTCCCGACCATTTACGGTCAGGCAATTCATGAAGTGAATATCATCGTGGATACTATGCTTGCCTGGGGTTTGGGTACAGGCGCTGTCTCTTACTTATATTACAGTAATCACTTGATGCAGCTGCCTTTGGGCGTTTTTACAATTGCAATATCCACGGTTATACTTCCGTTGCTTTCAAGAAATGTTGCGAATAACAGTAAGGATGAGTTTAAAAAGAGCCTGTTTTACGGAATGGAGATGGTTTTGTTTATAATGCTGCCTTGTTCAATTATCCTGCTCTTAGGAGGGAAGGAGATTATTTATATTTTATTTGAAAGAGGGAAGTTTGACCATATCTCTACGATGGAAACATATTTTACTTTATGTTTCTATTCAATAGGTTTGGTTTTCATTTCGGGAGTGAGGATTATGGTTCAGGCGTTCTATGCGAACAAGGATACCAAAACCCCGGTAAACGTGGCAATTATTGCCATGATCCTGAATATTATCCTGAACCTGATTTTAATTCGATTCCTGAGATGGGGAGGGTTGGCTCTCGCTACATCTATCTCGGCTATGTTTAATTTCTCTGTTCTAATAATTTTATTGAAGAAAAGGGTTCCTGAGATCAGATGGAGCGAAGATATAACTGCTTTTCTTAAAATTATAGGAGCTTCGTTTGTTATGGCGGTTTCCGCAGGGATTATACGAATTCTATTTGCTCCGGATAAAATCATTTTAATACAAAATCAATTTTTGAATTATATTATCTTCCTGGTAATTTTATGCTGTCTCTCAGGCGGGATTTATCTGCTTTCATGCCATCTTTCGAAAGTGGAAGTCATGAGTACATTATTTAAAATCTTTTTACATAAGGAAAAAAAGGAGATTAGGAAATGATTACGATAATATCTATTCCTAAGGGCGCAGCGGGATGGGTCATAGAGGGGAGATCATTAAAGTATTTTCTTCTCGGAAAAAATAAAGAGGAAATAAAATTAAAAATTAAATCACTCGGTATTGATCATCTGGATAAGACGGATATCCCTGCCTTCACAGAGTTGGTTGAGAGGTATTTCCTCAGGAAACCTGTGGATTTTTCAAAAATCCCCGTTGATTTAAAACAGCTTAACCCATTCTCACGAAAAATTTTGATTACTCTTCAGAAGGAAGTGGGGTATGGAGAGAGAATATCTTACAGTAATCTTGCAAAGTTAGCGGGATTCTCCACAAATTACTCAAGGGCCATTGGCCAGGTAATGATGCTTAATCCTATCCCCGTAATAATTCCGTGTCATAGGGTAATTAATAAGAATGGTGAGTTGGGCGGATTCTCTTTGGGGATTACCTGGAAAAAATACCTGTTAGAATTAGAAACTGTAAAGGAAGTAAAATGAAAAGAACTTTTATTGCAATCTCTCTTTCTACGGAGATCAAAGAAAAGATTAGTAAATTTGAAAAAGATTTCCAGAAAATAGCAGGCTTTAAGGGCCGGTTAATTTCTCCCGAAAAGATTCATCTTACTCTTAAATTTCTCGGGCCTACTCTTGAAGAGAAAATTCCTCAGATTATTTCTGAGCTGATGGTAGTTGAATCTAAAACTTCTCCCTTCCAGATTGAAGTTAAGGGAGTCGGTGCTTTTCCTAACCTCTATCACCCCAATGTATTATGGGTTGACATACCAATTATTCCCGAACAATTGGAAAGATTACAACAATTTATTGAAGTAAAGGTTGAAACTTACGGGTTTGCGAAAGATCACCGGAAATTTAAGCCGCATCTGACAATTTCCCGGATCAAGACAGGAAAACTTCTTAAACCCGAAATAGATTTTTTTAACGAAAACAAAGATTTGGATTTTGGAGTTATGACAGTAACAGGTTTTACTTTTTTAGAGAGTATATTAAGACCTGAAGGGGCAGAATATCTCTCATTAGGTGAATTTAAATTTAATAGTTTGAATAACGAATGAAAAAAATGGAATTAATTGTTATTGACTTTTGTTAGATTATATGCTAAAATTATTTGTTATTTGATTAAATAAATTAAAAAGGAGATTATTATGAATTTTGGAGATTGGGGAAAAAAGGAAAAAAATGACAATCCGTTTAAAGGTGAACCTAAAGCTCCTTCAGGAGTTCCGACTCAGCCAAGTGGTGTTCAGCCACCGAACGGAACAACGCCTGAAGCGGAAGAAGGGGATGATCTCGAGACTAAATTAAAGAAATCTACTCTAAAATCGTTATTGAAAGAAATGTTTGACTTGGATGCATCCGATCTTCATTTGACAGTTGGAGTACCTCCGACGATCAGGAAGGATGGCAGTTTAATGCCACTTCCATATGCAAAGTTAAGCGCTGAGAAGGTTCAATCTCTTGCATATTCCGTTTTGACTGATAAACAAAAGAAGGAATTTGAACAGAACAACGAGCTTGACCTATCATTTGGAATTACGAATTTATCGAGGTTCAGGGCAAATGTCTTTAAACAGCGCGGTACAGTTGCAATGGCAATAAGAACTATTCCGTTTCAAATCCTTGCATTTGATGCTTTGGGACTTCCTCCAATTGTAAACGACCTGGTAAAACTTCCGAAGGGTTTGATACTGGTAACAGGACCAACAGGTTCCGGGAAATCAACTACCTTGGCATCCATTATTGATAAGATTAATGACGCCCGTCATTCGCATATTATTACTATTGAAGACCCTATCGAATATGTTCATAAGCATAAAAACTGTATAATTAACCAGCGTGAAATTCACACTGATACGGAGACCTTTCCTATCGCATTGAAATATGTTCTGCGCCAGGATCCTGATATCATTCTAATCGGAGAAATGCGTGACCTTGAAACCATTGAATCTGCAATTACAATTGCAGAAACCGGGCATTTGGTCTTTGCAACCCTTCATACCAATAATGCTTTACAGTCAGTTAACCGTATCATAGATATCTTCCCTGCTCATCAGCAGTCTCAGGTTCGAACACAGCTTTCCTTTATCCTAATGGCAATTCTTTCCCAGACCCTTATCCCGATGGTTGGCGGAGGAAGATGCTTAGCCTGCGAAGTTATGGTACCGACCCCCGCTATCAGAAATATGATTCGTGAAGATAAGGTCCACCAGATTTATTCAGCCATGCAGACCGGTAAACAATACGGAATGCAGACAATGAATGAGCATCTTGCAAGTTTAGTCAAAGGAGAGAGGGGACCTGA
>JAQVHJ010000123.1 GCA_028696285.1 bacterium | reverse complement strand
ATCGTAAAAATCTATTAAAAGTTTCCCCATTTTTTAAAATCAGCACAATTCCACTTGGTAAATCTAATAATTCCCCTATAATACAGTATTTATTAAATTCAAAGATAAAATTTTGGGGAAACTCCTGTTAAATAGTTAGGAATTTCTCCAAAAATTTTATGTTAAAATATATAACTATTTATATATGTGCACGCAATTATTTCCAGGAAGTGAAACCTATATAATTTTAGAAAACGGGGAAACTTTAAAATCTTTTGAATAAATTTACTGGTGAATTTATCGTATTCAATAAAAATGATAATATACAAAACAATTTATTTTTCTTATGTAAGTAGGCAATAGCACCACGTAGTGTGCATTGCTCTGCCCAGGTAATGTCATTGCGCTATCGAGACAAAGTCGAGATATAGCAAGTGTCAGCGATGCGTCGGCACAACGAAGTGAAGCGTGGCAATCTATCTTGGTACCAATGAACAGGAAAATATACGGGCTTCAGCCCTTGTTTTAGTCCGATTAATAGGACTATGGAATCCATATCAGGAATAAATTCCTGATGGTTTGTTATTCAGTATACCGAGGTTAAAACCACGGCCTACAAACATATATAGAATAAATTCATTAAAAGAAATGGAGAAACTTCTATTAAATAGTGCATGTAAAGAGGGTAATTTTTAATTGGAGATTGAGACGCGTAGGCGGATATGTGTGATTGATGTAATACTTAATTAGTTATTGGCAAAATAAAAGTTGCCTGGCAAAAGGTTGAAATTAATTTGGAAAAAATGCATTATGATTTAAGAAAAATAATAGTTTTTAAGAAGAAATTTTTTTAAGTGTTTTCAACAAACTAAACCGGGAGGTTGAACTTGAGATTATCTTCTCCGGCAATTTTCTCAAGAGTGTTCAGAAGTTTCTGAGTAATATTTACATAGAATTTAGAATGCGGTTTTATAATAACCTCACCGAATTCATTTGAGAGGATATGAATAAAAACAGGAACTTTTCCGGGTGATGTTTCGAGAGTATCGCGGATTTTTTTAATTGTTTCTTCGCTTAGTCCGACAGAATTCAAAAAGATATTAACACGTTTTGTCAGTTTTTGCCTGGATTTTTCTATGGGGAATATTGTTTTCACAACCAATTGTGTATCTTTCATTTTTGTATCGATAGAACCAAAGATAAGTAGGACTTTTCCGACATCGAGATATTTTTCATTCTCAGTTACCACAGGTTCCCAAATAGTGTAATTAATTCTTCCGGTCATGTCTTCAAATATACCGCGGATGATCCTTTTAAAGTTACTTTTAATTTTCCCTTCTGCCATAGTTTCGAATATTCCTATCACTGCTACCTGGTCGCCGTCTTTGAAGTTTTTAATTTCATTCACTGTGTTGAGATTGTAATCCATTATTACTTTTGTATATTTCTCGATTGGATGACCCGTTATGTATAGACCAATCAATTCTTTTTCATGTTTTAATTTTTGTATTTCATCCATTTCTTCAATGTTTGGAAATTTAATAAAGTCCTGGTTAAATTCAGTTGTGTTTTCACTGTTTTCGGAGGAGAATAATGATATTTGCCCAATCTCCTTTTCATTGCTTCTTCTCAATGCTTCTTTGATAGCTGAATCCAGAACTTGTATCAATTGGCTTCTGTAAACTTTTAGAGAATCCAATGCCCCGCAGAGAATCAGACTTTCAAGCATTTTTCTGTTAATGGTACTAAGGTTGATTCTTTCGAGGAAATCAATCAGTGAGAGATATGCTCCGTTTTTCTTCCTTTCTTCAACAATTTCCTGGATTGCTTTCTCCCCGACATTTTTTATTGCACTTAATCCAAACCTGATTTCATTTCCAATAACAACAAATTCATATTCACTGAAATTAATATCAGGCGGAAGAACCCTTATCCTCATTTTCCTGCAGTCATTGATATATTCAACTATTTTATTTTCATTTTTCTTTTCAGCGCTCATCAATGAAGCCATAAAATAGACGGGGTAGTGGGTTTTCAGGTATGCTGTCTGATATGAAAGAATTGCATAAGCAGCGCTGTGCGATTTATTGAATCCGTAACCTGCGAAGAATTCCATTAATTCAAATACATCGTTTGCTTTCTTTTCATTGATTCCCTTTTCTTTTGTTCCTTCCAAGAAACGTTTACGTTGTTTTGCCATAACTTCAGGTTTCTTTTTTCCCATTGCTCTTCGCAGGAGATCTGCTTCACCGAGGGAGTATCCCGCAAGAATATTGGAAATCTGCATAACTTGTTCCTGGTAGATGATGACACCGTATGTTTCTTTTAAAATCGGTTCAAGGAGCGGGTGCGGATATTTTATACTTGTTTTTCCGTGTTTTCGGCTAATAAAATCTTCAATCATTCCGCTTTGCAACGGTCCGGGTCGATAAATAGCAAGCAAAGCGATAAGGTCCTGAATATTATCGGGTTTAAATTTTCTTGAGAAATCCTTAATTCCACCACCTGGCCCTGCAGCATCAAGTTGGAAAATACCGGTTGCATCACCTGAGGCAAATAATTCGAAAGTTTTTTTATCATTAATATCGATTTTATAAATGTCAAAATCAGGATTGACATTATCTCTTATTGATTTAACACATTTATCAATCACCGTTAAATTTTTTAATCCGAGTAAGTCCCATTTTACTAATCCGATCTTTTCCACGAAATCCTTATCGTATTGTGTAACCAATTCATCATTTTTTCCCGTTGCACAAGGAACCTTCTCAAATATCTTATCCTGTGAAATGACAATTCCTGCGGCATGTACGCCTGTATGTCTTGATAACCCATTAAGAGCGATCGCAGCATCAAAAAGTTCTGAGTACTTTTTATCCTGAGCAATCTGGCGTAGTTTAGGATCTGCATGAAAGACCTCATCGAAATCCTTAATAAGATCCGGAATCAGTTTTGTAATCCGGTCAATCTCAGAAAGCGGTATGTCAAGAACTCTGCCCACATCACGGATTGCCATTTTTGGCCCCAGTTTATTTACTGTGGCAATCTGTGAGACATGATCCACACCGTATTTTTGCTTGAGATAATCAATAACCTTTCCTCTTTGTTCATAGCAGATGTCAATATCAATATCAGGCAACCCGATTCTGTCGGGATTAAGAAAACGTTCAAACAAAAGGCCATATTCAAGGGGATCAACCATTGTAATTCCAAGAAGGTATGATACCAGGCTTCCCGCTGCTGAACCTCTTCCGGGGCCGATCGGGATATCATTGTTTTTTGCCCAGTTAACAAAATCCTGTACTATTAAAAAATAATGCGGGAAATTCATCTGCTCAATTATCTTTAACTCGGTTTCCAAACGTTCCCGGTAGATCTTTTCGTCTTTATTATCAGCTATAAGTTTTTGAAAACCTTTTTCACAGAGAAATTCAAAATAATCATCAATTAACTTTTTATTTTTATCTTGAGGTTTGTAGTCGTGAGGAATATCAAATACAGGCATTTCTGTCTTTTTAAGGTCTCCGATAGAGAATTCAACATTGCACTGTTCCGCGATCTTTACGGTATTTTCAATAGCTCCGGGGATGTTTCCAAAAAGCTCATTCATTTCATTAAAATTCCGAAGATAGAATTCATCACTCCCGTATCTTAGCCGGTCTTCATCATATATTTTATTACCTGTGCCTATACATAATATTATATCATGATATTTAGCATCCTTTTTCGCAAGGTAATGAACATCATTTGTGGCAACGAGAGGGATATCTGTCTCTTTTGAAATCTTTATCAGGCCATCGTTAATCTCTTTCTGGTCTTCAAGAGAATGATACATTAATTCAAGATAGAAATTATGCTCTCCGCCTGAAGAAAGAATGCTGTTCAAGTTAACTGCAATTTCCTTTGCAGCTTCATATTCCCCCTTCAGAAGGGCGTTTGAAACCAACCCTTTTTTACAGGCAGAAAGGCCTATAATTCCCTTAGAATACTCTGCCAGTAATTCAAGATCGATCCTCGGTTTAAAATACATTCCTTCGATGAAAGACAGAGATGAAAGTTTAGCGAGGTTTTTAAATCCTTCATTATCTTTTGCAATGAGAACAAGATGATAATAATGGTCTTCTCCTCTCTTTGTGCTCTTATCTCTTCTGCTTGCCGGCGCGACATAAAATTCAGAACCTATAATAGGTTTTATTCCATTTGAAGTCATTTGAATATAGAAGTCAACCGCTCCGGCTAAGGTTCCATGGTCGGTAATTGCACATGCACGTATCTCATTTTCTTTTAATGTCTTTGCCAGATCCGGAATCTTGATTGCTCCGTCAAGCATACTGTATTCAGTGTGAAGGTGTAAATGAATAAACTCATTTTTTATCATAAAAATCTCCCATAGTAAAAATTATTATATCAGTTAAGTCTTGATTTGTCAAGGAGAAATAGGGAGAGAAGTTTTCGCATTTTTTCAAAATTCATTCAATTTCACATGACACCTGATAAGACTTACCTACATTTTGTTATTTATCCGATTATTTAATTTTTTTGCGGAAAAACTTCTGAAAATGGAATAGGCTTAAAACTAAAAACCATTTTCGCGTTTCCATAATTATGAAAATGATAAATGACAGAGCATCGGAGATTAAAGTAATTCTTGACAAATAATAAAAATTATTGTATTATTCTATTATCAAAGGAGGATATTAAGATGTATCCTAAAATTAATCTTGTATTTTTTTTGATTTTAATTGTTTTAATTCCATATCAGATTGAGAGTGTTGCCCCGCCCATTAAGAAGATAGTCTCAACTTCCTGGCTTGAACTGAATCTGGAGAAGAACATAAAGATAGTAGATGTCCGTGGTGATATTAAAAGTTATTGGGAAGGACATATCCCCGGCGCGGTTTATCTGCATCCTGAATCTTTACGCCTCTCAGAGAATGGTGTTCCGGGGAAATTGATAGATCCGAATATCTTATATGATATTCTTGAAGATTTAGGAATAGACGATAATTCCTGGGTGATTGTATATTCTGACGGAAACGATTTCAAGGCGACCTATTTTATCTGGGCATTGGATTATATTAGCCATAACCAGTCTTCTGTTCTCGATGGAGGTTTTGAGAAATGGAAGAAGGAAGGGAAGAAGATTACCAAAGATTATCCAAAGATAGAAGAAGCTCATTACAACCTCCCAAGAAATGCCTCGATAAATTACCGAATCAAGGCAGACCTTGAATATGTCAAAGAGAATAAGGATAAGAAAGATGTGATTCTTCTGGATGTCCGGGCAAAGGAACTTTATGATGGAAAGTCGGGAATGTGGAAAAGGCTTGGGCATATCCCCGGGGCTATTCATCATTTCTGGGGAGATGATTTAAATGAGGACGGGAGTTGGAAATCAAAGGAAGAACTTGAGAAGGAATATAAGAAGATTGGGATTACATTCAAGAAAACTGTTATTGTTTCCTGCGGCCAGGGTCAGATGTCATCTCATACATATTTTACATTGAAATATATTTTAGGAATTCCTAATGTATTGAATTATGACGGGAGTTTTAATGAATGGTCCAATATAGATTCATTACCTGTTGAAAAAATGGAATAAACATTAATGAAGAAAAAAGATTTATACTTAAATATTTTCAGAATTATTCTCGGAATAATATTGATTGTACTTGGCATACTTGAATCGGAATTATTCCTGAGAATCGCTGCATTATTAATCGGTGTTTTAATGATAGTAACTGTAATTATCAATCTATATCACTCTAAAAAAAGAACGGAAAATGACGATGAATAAAAATATCGGTCCTGTTGACAGAGTTATAAGAGCTATTTTAGGGATTGTCATGATTCCTTCAGCGTTATTCTTTGTCTCTGTTTTATGGCTTAAGATTGTTTTAATAGTTGTCGGGGTAATTTTAATCTTTACTGCAATCACCGGGTTTTGCGGATTATACACCTTATTCGGAATAAATACATGTAGAGTTGATTTAAAAAAATAGATATTCAAACGGAGGAATTATGGAGTTTAAGCAAGATATTTCAATTGTTCTTTCCGGAGCTGCAGGTCAGGGGATACAAACGATAGAGTTCATTCTGACCAGGTTAATGAAGCTTTCCGGATTCAATGTTTATGCAACGAAGGAGTATATGTCCAGGGTAAGAGGGGGGAGCAATTCAACTCTTATCCGTGTTTCGTCTAAACCTGTAACTGCATTCTCTGAGAAGATTGATATTCTTATTCCTCTCCAAAAAAATGCACTTCAAAGATTAAAGAAGAGGATTACCCGTGAGACATTAATTTTATGCGACAGTGATTTTTGTTCCGGAGACGCGGAAGTAAATATCTTGAATGTTCCAATCATGGAAACTGCCGTTTCTTCCGGGAATAAGATTTATTCCAATACTGTTGCGATAGGTGTTGTTTGCGGATTATTCGGGCTTGAACCGGAATCTTTAAAGAGCTATTTAATTAAATTTTTTTCAGGAAAACCTGAAAAAGTAATTCAGGAAAATCTAACTGCAGCAGAGAAAGGAATTAAACTCGGCTCAGGTTTAATAGAGAAGAATCATATTGTAATAGGAATAGAAAGAGATAAAACAGTTGCGGATGATATCCTTATTAATGGTGCAGAAGCAATTGGTTTCGGTTCAGTTGCAGGAGGATGTAATTTCATCTCATCATATCCAATGTCACCTTCTACTGGAGTGTTAGTATTTCTGAGTCAGAATGCAGAGAGATTCGGAATAATTGCGGAACAGGCCGAGGATGAGATAAGTGCGATAAACATGTCGCTCGGTGCGTCTTATGCTGGCGCTCGAGCTATGGTTACAACATCCGGGGGCGGGTTTGCATTGATGGAAGAAGGGGTCAGCCTTGCGGGAATGATTGAAACACCTATTGTTATTCATCTTGCCCAGAGGCCGGGACCGGCGACAGGGCTTCCGACAAGAACGGAACAGGGTGATTTGAATCTTGTAATGTTTTCGGGTCATGGCGAC
>JAQVHJ010000122.1 GCA_028696285.1 bacterium | reverse complement strand
ATATAAATTTTATCCGACGAAATAGCCGGCTGACTCATTAACGGGTCCCCGAGCCATCGTGACCAGACCATATCCCCGGTTTTATCCTTAACAACGAATAATGTACATGACTCTGTATTAAAAACGACATATCCATCCCTTACTACGGCTGCAGTCGGGCCGTCATCATTCACTCGAATCTGCCAAATATCCTTCCCGGTTTCACAGTCAAATGCATAAAATTCATAACTTCCAAACCCGCCCCCGACGAACACCCTGCCATTCTCAATTGCCGGTGTTGCCAATGCACGGTTCCCGGGTATATTCAGTTCCCAAATCTTAAATCCTGCCTGCTCAGATGTTTTTACTGTAATCTTGTTATTTATTTTCACAACAGACCCTGTCTGGTGCCCTCCGACATTCGGTCCCGTGATCTGTAACTGCTGCTGAAGCTCTTCATTGGTATATTCTGAACTTTCTGTAGCAGGATCCTTAAATTTCTGCTGTTCCTGGGACTGAGCACCCGCAAATCCATCACTAATAAAAAAGAATGCGGTTAAGGAGACAACTAAAAGTGCAGATAAAAACACCCTTTTAACTTTCTTTTTCATAAATACCTTCCTTTTTATACTTGTATCTACGATGAAATCTAAAAATTATTTTTCAGATTGGTCTTGTGGCACGGATTCTAAATTTTTTATTTTTGTTTCAATCTCGATTATGTAATTATTAACAGACCGCCAATCTAAATAAATCAGGACTAAAAGCGCTATAAAGAAAAGGCCAAATACAATTAACTTCAGGTAAAACATTACTATCACAATAAATGCAAGAATCCCCAACACGAACTCGCCCAGTATCCGTTTCTTATAGAGGAATTTTAAAAAACATCCATAACATACGGGACCTTTATTAAACCTGAAATCATCCTCTATTTCGGAATTAGCAAGAATTTTTCCGCATTTTGAACAGGGGATCTCTTCTTCCGGCTCAGGTTCTTCAAAAATAATCTCCCGGGGTTCCTTCATTTCATCTGACACTTATTCCTCCGTATTTTCCGGGGAAGGATTCTCTTCATCTTCATATTTATCCTTTTCCTTTTCAATACTATCTTCAAGTTCCTCAACCGCTTTTTCAATATCCGTATCCTTCTTCCAAAGCAGTTTCCATGGATGTTTCTTGATATCCTCGCTTACCACGGCAAAATTCTTCGATGTTATTGCAAGGTTGATCGCGACCTTATTCAATTCTTCAGTTGTAGTTTTTGACATCTTATTTATATCTTCTGTAATTACCTTTAAATGCCCTGAAGACGTGTGGATATTCTCCAACAGTTCATTGATCGTCTTCTCGTTCCTCCCTATCAACTTATTTACTGTCGACACTGCTTCATGAAATTCCTGGAGATCTTTATTAAGCAGAACAATGGATTGATTAAAGCTATCTGAATTATCACTTATGACAGTACTCAGCTGATTAATAAATTCCCTTGCTTCCTCTGTACCATTTTTTAAGTCTTCCTTGATAAACTTGTCCACCTCTTTAATCGTTCCCTTTACATCAGCTACTAACTCCTTAATCCCGATATCCTCTTCTATTTCTATGTACCCTTCTCCGGACAGGATTTTATCCCTGTTTTCCGGAAACTCAATCTCAAGACTGCTGTCTCCAAATACACCAAGACCCGAGATCACTGCACGCGTTCCTTCGTATAGAATAATTTCCTTCTTTATTAACATGACTATCAGAAACGACACCTGGTCATTATCCTGATTAAGCCTTATCTCCGAGACCTTCCCTATTTCAAAACCCTGGAGATAGATCTTTGTTCCTAATTCAATCCCGGAAACATTCTCTGTCTTGGCATAAATCCGATAATAATCCTTATGCTTCGAAATTTTGATAACATGAAAAATTGAATAAAATATAATGATTACCGCAAGAAAAGTAATAAAACCTATTAAGATATCATTCTTTCGCCGACTCATCTTTCTTACTCCTTCTTCCGAATTTACTGGTTGATCCATTATAAATAACACCCTCTTCATCAAGTATAATTAATCTCCCGCAAAACTCCAAACCTCTCTCACTCTTGGAAAGAGATATGGTTAATGGAAGGTCCTTATTAATTTCCTGAAAGAATAACCTGCTTTTCTTCTCGCTTAATCTCTCATATAGATTATTAAAAATATAAATCTCCGCATTCTGACATAAACCTCGGGTAATATCAATCTTGACCTTATCCAAGTCAGATAGATTATGCGGCATTTGATCCCAAAGACGAGTAATATCTAACTTCTCTGAATTCTCTTTAATTAAATTATCTATATCTGAATGCATTAATTGTTTATTCCCAAGCAATGGCAGAATGATATTTTCATAAACTGTTAAATTTGAAATCAGATTATTCTCGATTGATACAAGGGCAATCCTCCGCCTCATCTCTTTTAATTTTTCTTCATTGTAGTCATAAAGCTTTCCATTCAACAACACATCCCCCTGATCCGGCTTTTTAAAACCATAAATGAGGTCAAGAAAAGCATCTCTTGAATAATCACCGGGGAATACTATCATTACCTTTTCTCCGGTTCTCAGATCAATCTCTATTGTCTTTTCTGAAATTTCAGGAATAAGGCAATCTTTAAAATGCAATACAATCTCATTCACGGCTACACCATTAACAGGTTGAAGATTATATCAATTACAAAAAACCATATAAATGAATAGACAACCGCTTTCGTCTGTACCTTCGGTATTTCAATGCTGGACTCTGTTATTGATAATCCGGACCAGGTCGCAATGACCGAAAGACCCTGGCCAATTATAATCGCCTTCAATACAATGAACAGAAAATCCTTCATTGAGATTCCAAGAAAAAATATCTCAAGAAATCTGTTTAAGGATATGTCCCAGTTAAAATTAGCAACTATAAAACTGACAAAAATCGTTAAGAAATCAAAATAAACCAGCATGAAAAAAAATGATAATGATATCCCGAAATACCTCGGCAATGCAATATACACCATGGGATCTATACCTAAACGCTCCAATAACCGGACTTCACCGGATACCTTCATATTTCCGAGATGCGATACAATTGCAGTGACAGACCTTGAAATGATTATAATACTCACTATTATCGGCCCGACTTCCTTGACAAGAATAGAAACAAGAATAAACCTCATGAACTCTTCCACATCTATCAAAGGAAAATTCAATAAACTGATTACAGATACCAGCGTTCCACTCATGATCGTCATTATAACAAGGAAAAAGAACGGCTCTACTAAGGTGAACCGGATCTGACTCAAAATCGGACGCTTCATTGTTCTAAACTCAATCAAATGAAGCTTGAAAATTTTGATCATGGTCCTGAAATAAAAGGCGCCCATTAAAAATGTCGTGGTAAAGTAGTTCCTGACCTTGGAACCAATATTCTCAAGTATATCGGGGATCATAAACTCCCTTCTTCTCTTTATCTAAATTATAATGCTTTTTTCAGGCATTGTCAATAAAAAAAAGGGATAGCCCTGTTTTTTATTTGACGCCGGGTTCAGAAGAATATTTGAATTGTTTTTCAGGAGTGAAGGGGAGTGGGTCCTTGAGTTGTATTGAAAAGTCTTTTTGAGTATGTTGATATTGGTAATCTTCAAATTTAATTTCTGTGATTGAGATGTATTTTTGTTTTTTAAGGACTTCGAGGGTTTCCGGGTAGAAGTTATTGTCTGCCCTGTAAATTTTTACGGCGCTTTCTAACTGCCGAAGATCCTGCCAGATTTGTTCTTCGATTTTTGCCTGGAAAAACCCGCTGATGAATGGAGAAATTATCATGAACATCATGAACACAAATGCACCTGATAATATTCCGAGCCATGAAAGTATCATATTGATACGGGCAAGAAATAGTCCCTGATAGATCTCGGGAAATTTTTTAATTTTAGATGCCCCGCCTAAGGTCAATATCATTGCCAGCAATCCCGGCAAAATAAAGAGGCTTGACAATGAAAGAAGGAAGCCGAGATAAACGGTCCAAGGTGTCTTGAGATTTAATTCTTTATTCATAAAAACTTTACTTCAACCGGTAGCGTTTTGGTTTATCTAATAATACAGAATTTCCCTGTGAAGGTATTGTTAAGGCTGTCCTTAAGAATATAATAATAAACGCCGCTGCTGAACTTATCTGCATTTAAAATCAATTCCAAGTTTAATAGAGCCGGTACCTCATTGAGGACAAGTGTTCCGTCAATTGCATAGACCTGAATTGATTTAACAGTTCCCTGGTTTAATCTGAATGTAATCTCGGATTGTTTACATGGATTGGGAAATACGGTAAGAATCGTCTCCGTAATCTGAGTTTCTTCCTTTGTCGGGGTTCCGGACAACTCAATTGAATTGTCGTCTTCATTATCTTCTGAATCCTGAGCCCGTACAATGAAATAGTAAGTCTGGTTTGCATTCAGGCTATTAACTGTAAACTGTAAATTAGTTGTCTGGAATGATGGCGCTTCAAAATGCTGTGCGCCGGAATTGATGCTGTAATAGATGTTATATGTAATAGGAGTTGAACCTTCGGGGTCGGTTGCAGGATTCCATTCTAATCTCAATGAAGTTCCTGTCTTCAGGTCGGTTACCTTTTTAATCCCTGCAAATGCCGGGGGATTAACATCCGGTGCTGAATTATCCTTCGGAGATGCACTATCCTCAACGGAGTTTGTTTCTTCATTCCCGACAGAATCTTCCGCCCTTACAACGAAGTAATATGTAACACCGTTAACAAGGCCTGTTACGGTATCACCGGAAGACGATGAAACAGTTTTATCAGGTGTTGAGAAATTCTGTCCGCCGGTTGTTGTGGAATAATAAATGTTATAACTTATTGGAGTTGATACATCCGACGCCGCGCTCCAGGCAAGGTAAATCTCACCCGAATCCCCGGTCGCAGTTGCGCTTGTTAATCCTGCAAAAGTCGGGGGTGTTGTATCGGTAAATACATTCGGCGTAGCGGATCGTTCCAAACCGTTTTCATCTTCATTATTCTCCGAATCCTCCGCACGGACAAGAAAATAATAAGTAACCCCATCGGTTAATCCTGTCACCGTGATCCCGGTCGAGGTTGTTGTTGTCTTATCCGGTGAAGTAAAGTTCTGGCCGCCGGAAGCCGTTGCATAATAAATATTATAGGTTATCGGGGTGGACGGATCCGAAGCCGGATCCCATGTTAAAACGACCTCTCCCGTGTTCCCGTTTGCCTCGGCATTGGTCAAACCGGAGAAATCAGGCGGGGTGGTATCGGGAATATAATAGGGGGTCCCTGATTTCTCAATAGTATTTGTCTCCCTATAGCCGAGAGAATCCTCCGCCCTTACAACAAGGTAATATGTTGTTCCGTTTGTCAAGCCGGTAAGATAAATCTCTGTATTTGTAGTATTTCTGTACGGGAAACTGAAGTTCTGTCCGCCGGAAACAGGAGCCGTAAATATATAATAAGTGATCGGAGGGGTCTGGTCTGTTGCAGCATCCCAATCCAGGTATAGTTCACCTGAATCACCTGTCGCTGTAACACTTTGAAGTCCTGCAAAGATCGGGGGATTCGTATCTGTTCCGTCATAAGGAACCGCTGTCTTTTCTACAGTATTCGTATCCTCGTTCCCTGCCGAATCCTCTGCCCTGACCACAAAGTAATACGTGGTTCCGTCGGTTAAACTGTCAATGTTTATATTAAGATTCGTTGTAGTTGTCTGGGGTGTTGAGAAGTTCTGACCGCCCGATGTTGCTGCGTAGTAAATATTATATGTAATTGGTGTTGACGGATCAGAACCCGCATTCCAGTATAAATGAACCTGCCCGGTATTCCCTGTCGCTGTTGCTGACTGGAGGCCTGCAAAACTCGGGGGATCTGTGTCCGGAGTACAACCGTCTCCCGGCCAGATACTGCAGACCCATTCAGGATGATCTACAAACGGATTACGGTTATCTTGAATGGCATAGACAGCATCGTTGCGGTCTATCTCCTTCTGGCTTACAGGATCAGCTAAATGCCACTCCTTCATCATTGCAAGCGCCCACGGCTTCAAATTCGCCCCGTCAATCATTCCGTTTGTGATAAATGCATTATCTTCAGTATAATACCTGGTACACATGTAAAAATAGATTCTTGCAAAATCACCCTTAAAATGATCCGGCGGTTCAAAGACTGTCCCGGTATATGAACCTGAATAAGAGTAAGTATTACTCACAACCTTACAACCGTTCGTCGAAGTCCAAGTAGGTGAACTTACCTCTCCAAAAGGATAATTACTTCTGCGGTTATTGACATAACCGTCTGTAGGAATAACATGGAACATATCCGATTTCATTGGTGAATCATCACTGAACCAGCTTGAAGGCCATGAATGTTCACGGTTGAAACAGTCTGCTTCACTGTTATATGTTCCGCAATCATCTCCGCTGTTGTAATAATATGAATATTCATAGGTTCCATCTGACTTCTCTGCATACATATCCCAGACTGTTCCATTAGCTCTTTTATCAGAAGGAGTATATCCGTTATATTCACCTGTTCCGCTATATGCGTCATAAAGATCTCCGTAACTGACAGGATCATGACCGTCAATAATATTATGCAGTGCCTGTCTGAGTTCTGTACCGGTTAACCCTGTTGCGGAGCTGTAATATCCGGCTGGTTCCGCCGCAAATAATAATGAATAAAATGATAAGATTATTAAAAATGCTAAAAGAAACCGTTTATTTTTCATTTGTTACTCCTAACTGGTTCATTTAAATAGTTTAACATATTTTTTATATTAAGTCAATATGATAAGATAAAATTATAAAATATTTTAATTCTTATTAAAATAGAAATAGATATAGACTTAAGTATTAAATTTTGACGATACTAAATCTCGATCTCCGTTTCTATATCTATCTGATTTATTTAATTCACATTTCGCTGTTCACCGTTTACTTGAAAATCCTTCAGGAGTTGATGGTAAGTAACCCCGGTCTTGAGCCC
>JAQVHJ010000121.1 GCA_028696285.1 bacterium | reverse complement strand
TTATCATGTTCAGGTTTTTGAAGGCGTACATTAAATCGATGAGGTTGTACTATTCATTTGTTACGGGTTTTGCCGGGTGGATAGGTGTGGCATATTATGAATTTCTCGTGAACTGCCCTACGGAACATACGATTGAGGTTACCCCGTCCCCGGAGAAGAAGTTAATAATCCTGGCCATGTTATTCATGAGCTGGGGTATTAACCAGATAGTAAATGATTACCTTGGCCTTAAGGAAGACCGGATCAACGCCCCTGACAGGCCTATGGTAACGGGCGAACTGCATCCGGGCTGGGCTTTAGGTCTCTCTATCTTTTTACTTGGGCTCTGCGCTGGGATAACATGGTTTTTCCTCAATCCATTCGCAATAATATTTTTAATTACGGGTGTTCTGTTAAATGTAATATATGAATTTGCTAAAGGTTATGTTTTCCTTGGCAACATAGTTTTCGGGGTGATGATTGTTCAGGCAACACTTTACGGCGGGTATGCATCAGGCCCGACAGAGAATTCATTTCTGATTCACTGGCGTCTGGCAGGTTTGATTTTGGTAGGTGTGATAAACGGGTTAATGACATTCTATACTTATTTCAAGGACTATCACGGTGACAGGATCGCGGGGAAGAATACGATTGTAGTCAAGTATAAACTGGAAGCATCAAAGATCCTTTCGATTGTATTTGCATTTCTACCCACGATAGTTTTCTTTCTGATGCGTATTACGGGCATGATTGCATTCCCCTTGAACAGGACATTTATTTTACTGGGCATCCTCACTGTCTGCCTTCAGATCTGGACAGGGATACTGTTCTTTTTAAATCCTATCGGGGAGAAGACATATACATCTCTTAAAACGGATTTCAGGGCATGTGTCTGCGGTGAAGCGGCGATCATCGGGTTCTTTAACCCGGAACTCGCGATATGGCTATTCCTTGCCGCGTATATCCTTGTGGGGTTCTTGTTTGACCTGCATAAAAATCCAAAGTCATGATCATGGAAATATTTGAACCTGCAGTTCTCGGCAATTTACAATTATCGAACCGTTTAATACGTTCCGCAACATTTGAAGGGATGAGTGATGCGAACGGTATTCCCGGTGATGATTATATTAAACTCTATTCCCAACTTGCGCAGGGGAAGCCCGGCGCGATCATTACGGGTGTTACATATATCTCACCCGAAGGGAAGGTGATGCATCCCGGCCAGGCAGGCCTTGAAAGTGAAGAGAAGATTCCATATTTCAGGAAGATGACCGATGCTGTTCATAAATATCCCGTTAAGATCTTTATTCAGCTTTCACACTCCGGACGCCAGACAAGAATGTCTTCAACAGGTTTTCCTGTGAAAGGTGTTTCCGGGAAGAAATCTGCTTACTTCAATGAAATACCCGAGGTTCTTTCTACTAATGAAATTGAGAAGATCATTGAGCAGTTCTCCGATTCCGCGTTCTATTCGAAGCAGTCAGGTTTTGACGGGATTCAACTGCTTGCATCACACGGGTATCTTATACACCAGTTTCTTCACCCGTTTATAAATGACCGGAATGATATTTACGGAATAGACCCGGAGCTCGGGTTGGGAACGTTATTTCTAAATAATATCATTGACAGGATCCGTGAGAGGTGCGGAGATGACTATCCGATCCTTATCAAAATCAGCGGAGGGGATGATTATAAAAAATCATTTTCAGAAGAGATGTTTCTTAAGCTCATTAAATTTTTAGATTCGAAGAAGGTTTCGGGGGTTGAGATCAGTTACGGAACAATGGATCATGCCCTTAATATTTTCCGGTGTTCCCGGATCCCGATTGATACGATATTGGAATATAATCCGATGTATCGGATAAAGAACCGGGTTTTACGCGGATTATGGAAACTGTTAATCTATCCGTTTGCTTCGGGGTCTGTAATAAGGTTTACACCCGTGTATAATCTCAGGTATGCAGAGACTGCAAAGAAACATACATCTATCCCGATTATCTCTGTTGGCGGATTCAGGACAGGGGTTGAGATCAGGGATGCGCTTTCCCGGGGTCAGGCGGATTTCATTTCATTATGCAGGCCGTTTATTATTGAACCGGACTTTCCTGAGAAGCTCAGGGAGAATCCGTATTACAGGTCTTTATGCATTAACTGCAGCAGGTGCGCAATCATGGTTGATACGGAATACCCGACACAATGCCTGGAAAAAGGAGAAGGAGAAAAAAAATGACTTTTGAAGATAAGATAATTTCCATCATCAAGAATAACACGGAAGGTAAGAATAAAGAGGTAACCATTTCAACAGATATCAGGAAGGACCTCGGGATCGATTCATTTGACAGTTTAATGGTTATCACTGCACTGGAGGATGAGTTTTCCATCTCCATTCCCGACACGGACTTTGAAGGAATAAACACGGTTTCCGATATAGTCCGTCTTCTGCAGGAGAAGTATCCCGAACTTGGAGAGAAGGATTATGACTGATAACGATTTCTATTCTCAGTTTAAGATGGATATGAGCCAGGCAAAAGAGCTTGGATTTAACCCGTACTATATAGAGATCTGCTCAGGGCTTGATGATCCGATCATTATTAACGGGAAGGAATATATTAACCTTGCATCCAATAATTACCTCGGCCTTGCAACCGATTCCCGGGTGAAGCAGGCGATGCATGAGAGTCTTGATAAGTTCGGGGCATCCATGTGCGGAACACCGATTGCTTCAGGATATGTTGAGTTGTATAAAACATTATGTGAAAAGTTATCTGAATTTTCAGGGCTTGAAGATTCGATAATCTTTCCTTCCGGGTACCAGGCAAACTATGCGCTCTTCCCTGTTATACTTGGGAAGGATGATCTGGTAATAGTTGATCATTACGCCCATGCTTCCCTTATCCAGGGTATTAAATCAATCGGGTGCAAGATAAAACCGTTCAAGCACAATGACCTTGACCATCTTGAACAGGTCCTCCGGAGATCAAAAGATTTTAAGAAGATAATAGTAGTAACCGAATCTGTATTTTCAACCGAAGGCAGTATCGCCCCGCTGGACGGGATAACAGAGATCTGTTCCCGGTACAATGCAGTTCCCGTAGTAGATGACTCACACGGTATCGGTGTTCTCGGTAAAACAGGCCGAGGGATTCTTGAGGAGAAAGGCCTTAAAAATTTTCCCGGAATCTATACAGCATCTCTCGGAAAGGCATTAGCAGGTTCCGGTGGTGTGATTGCAGGGAAGAAGGAGTTTATCGAGTTCCTGAAATATTCATGTTCAGGCCTGATCTATTCCACTGCTCTCCCGCCCGTTGTTTTAGCAGGACTTCTAAAGGTGATAGATATATTGAATAATGACCATGAAAAGATATTAAATAGAATGTGGGATTACAAGCACAGGATATCGGATGCATTGAAGGAAACCGGATTCACGTTATCAGACGGAGCCGCGCCGATAACATCAATTATAGGCGGGAGCCTTGAGAATACCGTTAAGATAGCAAAGGCGCTGTTTAAGAATTCGATTCTATCCACGCCGTTTGTTCCGCCGTCTGTACCGCCGAACGGGGGAAAGGTCCGTCTGATCGCAGGAGCAAACCTGAAGGAGGAGACAGTTACAGGAATTATTAATTTAATTAAAAATGAGCTGAAGAAGGAATGCCCGGGTTAAGATATTATTTCATAATGAATCCAGGTTCCCGCGGCGGTTCAAGCCGCAGGAAGTTTAAAAAGATCTTTGAGATACTTGAAGAGGAAAGGATTGATTATCAGTATACCATTACAACATCATTACCTGAAATCTATTCCATCTCAAGGAGAGCAAATGAAGAAGGGTATAATATAATCACTGCAGTGGGTGGGGACGGGACTATAAATGAAGTGATCTCGGGATTCTTCAAAGAAGACGGGACCAGGATCTCAAAAGCGAAACTGTGTGTAATATATACAGGGACCAGTCCGGATTTCTGTAAGAGTTACGGGATACCCTATAAGAATATTGAAAAGGCAATGAATAGTTTACTTGAAAATAAATCACGGGAGATAGAAATAGGTAAGATAACATTCACGAAGGAAAGAATAGATTTAAAGAGCGGAGATCCGGTAGATAATCTGACGTCGCCGGCAGTCAGGTATTTTGCATGCTGCGCAAATATCGGGTTTGGCGCGGTTTTAGCGGAATATTCAAACTCCGGGATCAGAAAGTACCTTGGAGATTTTCTCGGAACATTCTTCTCAATGCTCCGCAGCTTGATCTCATACCGTTCAGGAAGGTATCTTTTAAAGGTTGACGGGATAGCACAGGAAGTGTACAATATTCATAATATTTCAATAGGGAAAACTTTTTATATCGCCTCGGGGATAAAGGTCCGGAATGATTTAAAAGAAATGAAGAAACATTTTTATATTTTAACCATCAGCAACCTCACTTTTTTCCGGATACCAAAGATTATTTACGGTATTTATTCCGGGAAACAGATTAGGAACAGCAAGATATTTAACCTTTCGTACGGTGATAAGGTTGAGATTGCGTTCAGTCCCGTTAATTCAGGGATTGAGTTTGACGGGGATCCGCACGGTTATCTCCCGTGCAGGATAGAACCTGCTTCCGATAACATTGAAATTATTACAGGGGGATAAGATGGATTTTGAAAAGAAAATGATAAAGAAGATAAATGAGATTTTACCCGGGGGAAAGTCCCGTTTAACTTCAGTATTTGAATCCGATTCCGAACTTGTGGAATTGACAAGGGAACATATCCTTTTTACCATGGATGAATTTTCAGCTGAAGACCTTTTCCTTGACAGCAATCCGTATAAACTCGGCTGGAACATGGCGATAGGCGGGGTGTGCGATATTCTTGCAAGCGGCGGGGAACCCGTTTATTATGCGCACTCAATGGTTACCGCCGCGCGGTGGGATGAAGAGTATATTAAAAATTTTGCGACCGGAATCAGTGATGTTCTTAGTAAATTAGGAATAGTTTTTATCGGCGGTGATTTTGGAAGGGGAACAGACTGGAGATATACAACCGTGGTGATCGGCCGGCCTTCCGGAAACAGGTTGACCCGGTTCGGGGCAAAACCCGGCGACTTGATATATATATCAGGAGAAGTTGGCCGGGGAAATATTGAAGCAGCCCTGAAATTAAATGAGTCAGATCAACGTTTAACACCATTTTTAGAAGACACTGGAAACAAATTTGAATTGAGATATAGGGAATCGCTGTTGATTAAGGAGTTTGCAAGTACCTGCATTGACACGAGTGACGGCGTTTTAAATGCCGCACAGACTATCGCAGAGAATAATAATACAGGGTTTATTTTAGAAAATATCCCGTATCTGGAATCCGGATTGAAATTATCTTCAATCCTATCTATTCCCAAAGAACTTCTTGCGATGGGCGAATGCGGGGAGTATGAACTGCTCTTTACAATTGATCCAAAGAAGGAAAATGATTTTACTGAGAAAGCATTGAAAGAAAATCTGAAATTCTTTAAACTTGGATATTTAAAGCCGCCCGGGAAGAATATTTTATTCAGTAAGGATAAAGAAATCGATTTGAGTGATTTCAATATAAGGGCCCGGGACTTCATTGCAGTCCAGAATTATCTCGAGACGGTAATCAATTTCATAAACACAGGAAAAGTAAATAATTGAACAGAGTAGTTGTGACCGGAATCGGCCCTGCTGCATCAATAGGTATTGGCAAGGAAGATTTTACCGGTAATTTATTTAATCTAAAACCGGTTATAAAAAAAATCCCTTCTGTCTATGAATTGAATTATAAATTCAGATCGGGATTCTATTCTCCATTTCCTGAATTCATATTAAGTGATTATGATGTTTCAAATAAATTTGAGAATATCATGCAGGACGAAGATAAACTTTCTATTCTCTGTTCTGCTCTTGCTCTGGAGGATGCCGGATTTGATTTTGAAAATACAGGGAAGGATATTATTGTTTCCGGCCTGCCGGAAGAGTCAGGGGTAATACTCGGAATCGGCCTTACGGGTTTGGAGACCGCGCTTCATTCATACCTTGCGCATATCATGAATGAAAAGAAGGATGATAAGATAACAGTCCTTGAAGATTTCCAGACGAGATATAACAGGATGATCATTCCCAGGACCATGACCAATTCAATTGCAGGCTGGACTTCAATTCTTTTTGGCCTGCACGGGCCATCATTCACGGTCAACGCTTCTTGTGCTTCCGGAACAATCGCGATTGGGGAAGCGTATGAAAAGATAAGGTCAGGAGTTGCTGATTTAATGCTGACGGGAGGAATGGAATGCTTTAAAGAACCATACGGCAGCATCATGCGCGGATTTGATGTTCTTGGCGCATTGACGGTTTCTGAAGACTGGGTTCCCCGGCCGTTCTCGGAAGAGATTTCAGGATTCCTGTTCTCGGAAGGAGCGGGATGTGTCCTGGTTCTGGAATCTGAGGAACATGCAGTCAAGCGCGGCGCGGAGATTTATGCGGAGATAATAGATTATAAATGCAACAGCGATGCATATAATATTGTCCAGTTAAATCCGGACGGGAAAAAGATTCGGGAACTTCTTGAAAAATTAAAATCAGACAGGAAGATAGATTATCTCAATGCGCATGGAACCGGAACAGAGAAGAACGATGTAATAGAAGCTGAATGCATCCGGGAAGTTTTCGGGGATAAGGATACCCAACCCGCGATCAATTCAACGAAAGGTATAATCGGCCATTCAATCGGCGCAAGCGGAGCCCTGGAATGCGCAGTTACTGTTTATTCTATTAAAGAATCCAGGGTTCACGGGAACTTAATAAGGAAACCGATGGAGAATCTGAACCTGATTACAGAGTCCGGGGACCTGGAGATAACCCATGCATTATCTGTATCATACGGTTTTGGCGGGCATAATGCCGGGATTGCATTTAAACATTATATAAAGTGAGAAAGGGATAATGATTAAGGTAAGGAATGTCAGGGGATTCAGAAAGTTTTTATTCAATATAAGGGTGAAGGTGCGTGTGTTTTTTTATTTTACCGGGAAACTTTTTACAGGGAAAATTTCATTTAAAAAT
>JAQVHJ010000120.1 GCA_028696285.1 bacterium | reverse complement strand
AAAATCGAAAGAATTATATTTAAGAGTAAGGACTGTGGGATCTCCAAGAATAAATCCTGCTGACAATCCACCCTGAGCTTCCGCGGGAATTGAAATTAAGGATAAACACATCAATATAAATAAAATAAGAATGTACTTCTTTACCATAATTACACCTTCCTCTTTTTTGCAAAAAAAGATAAATTATCCTGCGAAACTTTTAATTGCATCGTCAATACTGTTATAGATATCGAATGCCTTGTCTAAATGAGTTAAAGAGAAGAGAGATAAGATATCCTTACTTAAGCTTGACAGTTTAATCTTTCCCCCTGATTCATTTACCTTTTTATTCTGAATAACGAGGATTCCAAGGCCTGCGCTGTCAATGTATTTCATCTCAGAGAAATCCAAGACAAAATTCATTTTTCCCTTATTAAGTTCATCTTTAATAGATTCCTTCAGGATGTGCCTGTTCTCAACGATAATTTCTCCTACTACCTTAAAAACTACGATGTCATCGACATACTTTTTGTTAATTTCCATACGTTTCTCCATGATTTTAAATTCCTCTTTTATTAAATTTTTTTAAACCTTTTTTATCTTGTTTCTCATTCTCTTCAGTGTTTTTTTCTGAAGGAGCATCAAGTTGAAATTTATACAGAGCCGCTTTAAGTTTCTGGAATTCATTGAAAAGTTCCTGGGCGATATCAGAAATTTCATTTGATGATGCGGCTTGTTCTTCTGTAGCAGCGGATGTCTGTTCAGTATTTGCGGCATTCTCTTCAGCCAGCTGCAGAAGTTCGTCATCAATATGGAGAATTTCATCAGAATCAGAGTTGAGTGTATCGGTCAGTGAACTTACTGCATCAATGTTTCCGATGATAAATCCCAATTCATTATTGATAATATTAAAGGTGTCGAGGACCTTAACAGAGATATTTCCAAGTCCTTCTGTTTTAGCTTTCCCGATCTGCATCGTATTTACAACCTCTTCAATCTGTTCCTGGATATTTTTAATAACCTTAGCTATCTGGTTATTTGCTTCTCTTGTTTCAATCGCAAGTTTTCCAACTTCTTCCGCAACAACAGCGAACCCCCTTCCTCCTTCTCCGGCTCTTGAAGCTTCGATTGAAGCGTTAAGAGCAAGGAGGTTAATCTGTCCTGAGAATCCTTTAATCTTATTAACAAACTTCCCGATCTCTTCTGAAGACTTAATCAACTCGCTCATGAGTGTATTTGAAGTATCAACCACTTCAACCAGCTCACTTATTGCTCTGGCAACTATCTGAATTTCTTCGTTCCTGTTATTTAGTTCTTTAACAGTTGCTTCACCGCGGTTAACCAATTCATGTGTTTGTTCTTTTAAATCTTTTGCAAATTCACCGATCTTTTTAATAAATTCTGCAGCATCCCTTGTTTTTTGAGCTTGATTTTCAATATTGGATGCGACAGAGTTTGTGGTTGCGGCAATGGAATCGATTGAAGTACTCATCTCTTCTGAAGAAGCGGAGAGGTTCCCAGATATCTCGAGCATGTTACTGAAAATGGAAAAGACATTCTGAAGGAGTGATTTAACATTTCCTGACATTTGATTAAAATGCTCTGACAGGAAATCTATCTCGGATGATGAATAGACGTATGCCTTAGTGTATAATTTTCCGTCAGCGAGATCGTAAGAGATTTTCTTCAGTTCATTGATCGGATGCGTAAAAATCTGGGCAGTAAGGATGGAGAGGATAATTGCAAAGACTAAACCAAAAAGCCCGATAAGAACAGCAAAAACCGCAAGACTGATAAAATTCTGTTCAAAGACTAAAATAGCTTCGGGATTCTTAGCTAATGAGATATGAGTTTGCCTGATAATCATCGCTCCTTCGAAGAGGAGGAATATGAATAATATGATCATATTTAATACAACTAACCTGCGCCCTATATCAACTTTTACTATCTTGACATCATCAAGGGATGGTAATTTAAAATTAGGCACAGTCTTCTGCAGAGTGATTGTTGCATTTTGAATAAAAGCCATTACTTCGCGATTAAGTATTTCAAGTCGGATATTTGACAGCAGATAATAAAGCAAGGAAGCAATCACGGAACTGATAATGAGATGAACCAGACCGTAAGAGTCGATATCTTCAAATAAGAACATGAATAAAGAGACAGCTATAGAGATACAAAAGAAAGTGATTAGAAGAATCTGGCTGAATTTAAAGGGGAAGTTAATACCTTCAACAAAGGCATTTTTTAAACGGTGTTGTTCGATGCTCGGAATATCTTTCGTATTTAAAATATCATTAACAGCCGCGGCGTATCGGTGATACATTAAAAATATGCAGATAACACCTATCAACAGAAAAATAAAATACGCAATAAAATAATGCAATATCTGTGAGAAGGAGAGCTTGATATTAATAAACAAGTAAATTGAAGCAAAAGCTATGCATAAGAGAGCAATGAGGGTCAACTGTAAAATTAATTTCTCTCTGAAACGCATATCTAAATTTTCCTTGTAATTTTCTTAGTTATTATAATTGAATTACCGGATTCGTTAAATCTGACATTATCAGCAATACTCATTATCAGGAATAAGCCTCGCCCGCTTTCTTTATGAATATTTTCCGGAGAAATTTCTTTATTTGTGAATTCCTGATAGTAAAAACCTTCCCCTTCGTCAGTGATTTGCGCAGTGAAAGAACCCGTAGTTATCCTTATTTCAATATTAACAAGGCGTTCAGCTTTGTTTTTATTACCATGTATTATAGCATTAATTATAGCCTCTGTCAAGATTAATTTTAGATTGTAAATATCCTTTTCAAGTATCTTTTCTGAAATAAAGATCTCTTCAAACTCCACGAGTAAGGTTTTAATATTCTTCAGGTCACTTTGGATATCCCAGCTTCTTTCAAAGAGAATTTCAGGGAGTCTTTTCAGGACGAGCAGTGAAATATCATCCTTCAGTTTCATATCACCGACAAAGGCGAGGTGATTATCAATGACATTTGCACAGAGTTCATCTGCAGAGAAGAATTTATGCGTATTTATAATGTCCATCATCCTGTTCTTATTGAAATTTTCGTCATACCTGTTCCTGTTGTCAATAATCCCGTCCGTGTACATAAGAATGAAATCGCCCTTATTCAATATTATTGCCTGCTGGTCAATACTGATATTGTCAAATATCCCTATCAAAGACCCTGTTGCTGCAAGAGGCGTGATTTCGTCCTTGATAAAATTATAATAATAGGGTTGAGTATGTCCTCCGTTTGAATAAATAAATTCACCTGTATTCAAATCAAGAATTCCATAGAGAATAGTCAAATAATCTTCTTCGAGAATATATTTCTTAATCTCCTGGTTAATCAGTTCCAGAGCCTTTTTCGGTGAATCAATTTTAATGAAGTAGTTGTGAACAAAACTCTTGACCATGCTCATAACCATAGCTGCGCCAACTCCATGCCCGGAGATATCAGAGATGATACACCCTATCTTATCATTGCCAAGGTCAATAAAGTCGTAATAATCTCCGCCGATATGTTCAGAAGGTATGTATTGCGCGCCAAACTCGAATTCGAGATGCTTGGGGTATTTATCAGGAATGATCTTTAACTGGATATCATGCGCTAATCTCATGTCAGTCTGGAATTTCAGGTTGAGCATTTTCTGATTCTCAAAGAGGAGGTTATTCTCGATTGATTGAGCAAAGATATTAGTCAGGATATTAAGAGCAGGGATGAGAGTCTCAATATTTTGCGGTACATTAAAAAATGCAATCTTAATGAACCCGATCAACTTCTCAGTTACATATAAAGGAGCATATATCATAGAAGTGACGGGTACTCCCTTTATCATTTTTTCTGAACCGATCCTCTTCTTATCTATTTTCGGGGAGTAGATTACATCTTTGGAATTAATAATATCCTTGATGTAACCATTGCTTATTATTATATTATCCTTTGAATAGAAATCTACTTTTAACGTTCCGAATTCCTTTACACAGCGATAGGTTATGTTGTCATCATTCAAAATGTATATCTCAATATCATCATAGGTGAGAAAATTCTTTATTTTATCTATGAATAGATTGATTAATTCTTCAATGTCAAGAATGGAATGAAGCTGATGTGTGATTTCAAGTATAAGAGAGAGTTCCTGAATCCTCTTATTCAAGTCCCTTTGGGTAACTTTCTGCTTCTGTATTATCTTGTTCATGTTTATATTTGTTTCTTCAATCTCCTTCTGCTGATATCTCATTTCGTTTAGAATATCTTCCAATTGATGATCCTTAAGCTGAATCCGATGAAGAATTTTTTTATAGGTGAAGGAGAGAAAAAAGGAAATGATTGAAATTACCACGATCGATATCAAATGAACTATGCCGTTATATAAAAGCAAAGGTGTAAATTTCCCCGACAGTTGATCTATTAGAATAAAAGAAATAAGAAGAAGTATGCTTAAACTCGAAAATAATAATCCGTCTCTTAACGGGTACCTGAGCATAACTGCAAAAACAAAAATAAAGATGAAAATAAAAAACGGACTCTCAAGACCCCCGGTAATGTAAAGAACAAGCCAGAGTATAATGATATCCAATAAAAGAGTACAATAATGAATCAGCAGGTTTATCTTACCGAATTTTTTAAGTAGAAGCCAAACAGTGAGATTGACTAAAAGATAAAATGCTGCGAGCAAAATCGAATATAGCAATGGGATCTTCATTTCAAAGATATCAACCCAGACGCCGATAAAGTATAAAACCAGGAAACCTACAGTTAAATATGCGTTCTCCCTGTAATCATCCAGCTTTGATGAAAACAGTTCCACCTTGTCAAAATCATGGAGAAAAGAAGAGTGTATATTTTTTGTTTCTGATTTATTTGTTTTGTTATTTTTTTCCATATTCTAAATAAAATTAACTTTATATCGTAAATTATAACATAAATTTAAAAATAAATCAACTTTTAATTAAAAAAAGTTGACATGAAAGTTTTTTTCTGTTATAATCCAATAAAGCTCAAGGAGCATAAGATGCCGGTTAGAATTACGATGTTTTTAGTCATGTTTTTCATTTTAGCGGGGGTATCCATGGGTGTACAAGCCGGTTCCATTGATGATTTTTCCTCCGGGGCCGGGATAATTACGGAAGATACATCTCCCAAAACGATCACAGACATTGACTCAGATGCGAAGAAAGCCGAGGATTTACAGATCAATCTGACCCCCTTGACCCCGAAGGATAATGTCCGGGTTAATGTCAGTGTTGAGCCTGATATAGTTCCGATAAACGAGAAATTTACTATAAAGATGGTCTTAGTATCGAAATGGCGCACGAGTTCAGTTTCAGTCTCAGTTCTCCAGCCTCCTGATTTAGATTGGGCAAGCAGATATGGCCAGTTTTCAAGAAACTATATTACTTCTGAGAACGGGGAGACTCTTTTTGTTTACCAGGTTTCTTATGAATATCGTGCTCGGAAAGAAGGAGAATACATAATCCCGCCTATCCCCGTCAGGGTAAAAAATCCTCAGACAGGAGAAGAGTTCACAGTAGAAACAGAACCGTTGAATGTGAAGGTATTTAAAAATGTAAAGGATATGCAGCAGCAGGGTTTTGATTACCAGAAACCGAAATCATCTTCTCCAATTAAAAGTATCTGCATGTACTCTATCCTGATTCTTGTGCTCTTAATAATCACACTGGTATTACTTATCGTTTTGAAGTCTGTAAAGAGGAAGAGCGGAAAGACAACTGCTTCTTCGAAAAAGGTAAATGACAGGGAATACTATCTTTTAAAATTTGATGAATTAATCAAGAGCGTATCAAATACACATATAAAGGAAGTAATAAGTGACACGGATGAATTGATCAGAAAATGGCTCTCGCTCAATTATGATTTTGATGCTGTTGAATTGACACCGAAGGAGATAATGGAAAACATTAAAGAGAAAAAAGGAGCCTGCGAGGATTATATTTCACGTTTGGAATATTTCTTTGATGTTGTTGATAAGATAAAGTATGCTAACCAGAATCTTGACGATAATGAATTTGCAGATTTTATTATTCGGACCAAAGAGATTATAAATAAAAGTCCGTAAGATTCATGAATTCCCGTTTTCAAAAAATATTATTTATAATTTTTGCGTTATTATTATTTTCATCTATTCTTGTATTTTCTCCAAAGGCATTTAACACGGTTTCCATTAAACAGGTATTCTTTTCCTTATTTTTATTAGGAATGATATTCTGTGGTTCGTATTACCAGCGGGGGGATTTTCTTATTAAGACGCGGAATAACTTAATCTTTCTTTTCCCTTTTTTTGCATTTTTCATTGTGAAAGTAATATTCTCCCTCGTCTCTGTTAACCAGGGAAATTCCATTCATTTTTTAATGGGGGAATTGGTTTTAGGGATTTATTTTTTATTGTTATTTGAGTATTCAGAACTGCTCGGAATGAACCGGGTTGCAAACCTGATTCTCCTGGTAATATTCATCTCTGCGGCCTATGGAATGCTGCAGAAGTTCAATCTTGACCCGTTTAATTGGCAGGATTTCGGGAGCAGGAGGGTAATCTCATTTTTTGCAAATCCAAATCTTTTTGCAGCGTTCTTATGCGGGGTCTTCCCTGTTGTTCTTTACATCATACTTCGGAGATATCAACCGGATGAGTTCCGGCTTAAATCGATCAGGTTTGAAGAGGAGAATTTTTCCGGGATAATCTTTTCCGGCAGGCCGTTATATTCTTTGATTTCAAGTAAGAACCGGAATATCAATTCTTTTTATCTCAAGGTTTCCGGGCACATAAAGGAAGAAGAACTTGCTTCATTTTCTAACATGGAGAAGAATGAATATCCATTGCTATCTAATGTAAATATTTTCTCAGGTTTAACTGCTATCCTTGTTTTATCCGCTTTACTGTTTACACAGACCCGTGCGGGTTTTCTGGGTTTTGCTTCGGGAATTATTTATATATTTATCGTGAATATTTTCAGGAAAAGAAAGATATTCACTTTTCACCAGGTCAAACCGGTTGCTCTAATAATCTTAATTTTAGTTTCATTAATAATTATATTGAATCCTGACTTCTTCCGTATGCACCTATCCCG
>JAQVHJ010000119.1 GCA_028696285.1 bacterium | reverse complement strand
TCCTTCATCAAAATGCATTCCATGATGTTGATACATATACATCGTTTGAAAAGATGTACAAGATGCTGAAGATAATTTTAAAATTTCATTATCAGGTTCATAGTATATTGAATAAAATTCACATACCCATCGAATAGGTATTTAATATACAATCCCGAGAAAAAATAGTCCGGTCAAAATATATTCCGGAAGACCGGTTAAATGACTTTGACAATATCGAAAAGGAAATGAAGGAAGAGTTAAATAATCTCGTAAAATTGGGGGAATAGCATGGAATTCATCTTATTGATATTATCTGTTTTCGCTGCTGTTGTACCGTATTTTTTTCTGATTTTATTTATCTGGTGGATGGACAGGAATGAAAGAGAACCTTTCGGTTATGTCGTTTCATCGATTGTTTGGGGAGGTGTCGGAGCTATAATCATAGGAATTATTTTCAGCCTTATTCTTCTGATCCCAACTCAAATGTTACTGGGACGGGATTTAGCTGATTTACTTGGAACAATAATGATCGCCCCTATCGTAGAAGAGATAGCAAAAGGGATTATTATAATTATCCTTCTCAATTCACTCCAGTTTGACAATGCAACCGACGGCTTTGTCTATGGCGCGGCAAGCGGACTCGGATTTGCCATGACAGAAAATTTCCTTTATTTTTCTCAGGCAGTTGGCAATGCGCAAGGTTGGCTAATTCTTGTATTTCTCCGCACACTCTTTACCGGGGTCATGCATATGACGACCTGCTCAATTTTCGGTGCGATTGTCGGGGCTGTGAAATATAATAAATCAATGGCAAAAAAGATATTCCTTCCCATTATAGGCCTTGGTATCGGAATGCTAATACATTCAATTTGGAATATTACAGCTGTTGCCCAGGGTAAATCTCCGGATAGTTATGCACTTGTTATCGGGATTGTTATGTTATTAATTGCTCTGGCTATTATTTTTATTCTTTTCTTAGTCTCCGTTTCGCATGAAAAATCCATTATTATTAAATATCTGGCAGAAGAAGCAAAAACAGGTCTTCTTCCTGAACAGCATATCCATTATATTGCAAACTTCTCCCAGAGAAAGAAGCGGGGTTGGTTTGATCACAGGGAACGAGGAGCATATATAGATGCAGCCGTTCATCTTGCATTCAGGTATGACCAGCTGGCTCATGCCGGAAGCCAGAGGAAAATAGAGAAATTAAAAGAAGATATTGAAAAGCTCCGGATGAAAATAAGAGAGATATTGACAAAGCATCAGTAGCTCAAGTAAGGTGCCGGCCCTTTACTTTTTACTTTTTTAAGGCAATACATATATATTTATATAAGAGCTTCATGTTTCTGAACTTCTCAAATATATTTTTTATCGTCTCCCTCCCCCGGACTAAAGCCCGGGGTTACTTTCCATCTGCTCCTGAAGGAGCGAAAATTAAATGTTGTTTATTTTACAGTGTTCAGTAAACAGTAAACGGAATACTTTTTTGTGATCCGTGAACCGTGATTAGTTATTCGAAACACAAAGATTAAAATTTATTATTCAATACTGTTTGATTTTCAGTGAATGGTAAACAGAAAATTCAGGATTAGATTTTTAAGATTATTGCCTTGAAATTAATAAAGGTTTTCCAAAGAGATTAAGATAAATATTTATTTTTTTATCTTCTTTCATGAGAAAAATAACGGAATGTAATAAACCGAATTTAAACGTGAATTCAGGGATTAGAATTTCCTTCTCTGATTCAATTGAATAGACAGAATATTTCCAGACATTGAATTCTTCCGGATAGAATTGCTGGACCCAAATCTTTGCAAAGTATTCTGCAGATAATTTATAATTTGTTTTAATTATTACTCTCGCAATTGATTGCTTTTCATTCTCGACCAGAGTTCCCAATTCCTTTGAAAGTATGCGGTTAAATACAGGAATTCTTTTATTTCCTGAAGAGCTGATAGTATCTTCTATATCCAAATAACCGTCAAAATCAGAATCAGGTTCCTTGTAATTTATTCCCAGACGAAACTCTTCGAAATCAGAAAACCCGTCTTTATCAGTATCAATCGTTTTCCAATTAACCGGAAAATTTATGATCTGCAATCCCCGAGGATCAGCAGAAAGTATGCTGTAGAACCCATTAAAGATTTTCAATTTGTAATAAGAAGCTTTTGAATAAAATGAAATGGGGAAGAATGTCATTGAATCATCACCTGAAATTGACCCTAAAAACATTTCAGGATACCCGAGGTTATTATCCGAACCGATGAAAATGAGATGTAATAATTCTGAATCAAGCCAGTAGTTCTTTACATATAAATAATTCATTCCTGAGAATGGTTCGATACCAAGGTCCTCGTAGAATTTGAAATCGAAAGTGATGTAATATAGATTCTTCTCTCTGGCTGTATTGGCAAGCATGAATTTTTCTTCGTTCAGCTGAATGATCTTGTGCTTCCTGATTAAATCAATGTTAACATCAGAGAAGGACTTAATTAATTTTACTTTTTTAAATCCGGGTTGAATCTCCAAAAGCTTAAGATCTCTTTTCCAAGCCGGGGGTTGAGTGGATTTATCCTGAGGAATGATTTCAGAACTTTCAAGTAGAAAACGGATTTTTCCGTCAAATGAATAGATATAGAATATTTCTGAATTTTTCTCCGGGAAGTATTCATATACAGTCTTAAAGGGATTTTCCTTATTTGAATTATTCATTTCAATAATCTGGGCAAAGGAAGTACTGTAATTAACAATGTAATTATCAAGGAAAAATGAATATGTTACAGGGTTATTCAATGTAATCTCATTTATTTCAGGTGCAGAATCTTCAGAGGACGGGTACTCGTATATTTTTACAAAAGGAGTTTTTATTTCATGTTTTAAGAAGTACAAGTTGTTTTCACCGTCATAATGGTAATCAAAGAGGTCTTTCTCCATAAATTCAATATTGATCTTTCGGATATCTATTAATTCCTTCTGCCGGATTATATTTGAACCAAGATAACCCGTAAAGTCGGGATCGACCTTAACGGTTAAAGATTTGAAGGGAAGAAGGAATAATTGAAAAGACGAAAGATATGACGAGATGACAATTATTACCAGAAAAAGAGTTAAGGGCAAAATCCCCGAACTTGAGGATTTAGTGAAACAGATAATTATTAAAATTGCGATTATAACCGTAAGTAGTAAAAAGATTGCGAAAATATATATGGCATTGTTTTCAAATTTCAATGGAATTTCATTAAGAAGAAAGTAAACAATAAACAATACTTCAACAGAAAATATCATAAATGACGTGAAGGTTGTTCGAATTGAATAAAGGATATCATTATTAAGTTTTGATAAGTAGAGGAAATCATAGAAAATATGTAAAATTGGAAGTAAAAGATAATAGATTGAAGGATTTGCATCCAATATTTTAGAGACTTCAGGAAAAAAAGCCTTTAAAAGAGCCCAGGTAATTATTATAATGAAAAATGAAAATAAATAAGTCTTAGTAATAAACGAGAATATTTTAAATGCCTTCTTCCCCGACAAATCCAGAGGAGCCACCAGTATCTTAAAAATAAACGCCTTAATAACAATTGGTACAATTAAGATTAAAACAATGTAAATAATGCTCATTTTTCACCAATTTCATTTCAAATCTATTAACATATACGAATATATTTTACATTAAATTTCCATAAATTACAATCTTTTTTTCAAAAACAGGGACGGTTCTTTCATTTTTATCATAGTGGAGAGTGGAAGGTGGAGAGTGGAGGGTGATGATGGAAGATGTGAGCCGTAATTGGAAATACAAAAGAATTTTCACCATGAAGGACACGAAGGACATGAAGGACATGAAGGGTATAATCGTGATTCGTGATTCGTGATTCGAAAGAAAAATACTTTTCACCACGGAGGTCACGGAGAGAATATATAAGATTGAAAATTTGAGATTGAAAATTGATGATGCACCCATGCACAACAAGTATGCATGACAACGCACGTATGATACACCACGTAGGGTGTATCACTTTGGGGTGCACCATTTCGAAATTAAAATTGGGAATATAGCATTATAAAACATGTTGCAGATGTTTAGAGCGATTGATACTTTAAGATAATAAAGAAAGTAAAGATTTTACCATGAAGAGCATGAAGGGAATAATCATGATGTGTGATTTGTAATCTGTGAACCGAAATACAAAAGAATTTTCACCATGAAGAACATGAAGGACTTGAAGAGTTATGCATGTAAACAATAAAGTTACTTAGAACCAAAGAGCGTATGATACTTGAAAAGCTGTTGAATGTGATTTTTCACCACGGAGAGATCCTTCACATTCGTTCGGGATAAACATCGAACACGGAGAACACGGAGAAAAAAGATATTTATTTCTTACTGATTACTCAGTCTGATTACTGAAAATTCAACAGCGTTGAATTTTATGGACAGGGACTTGTACGAGACTTGTAAGAGAAAAAAAATATAAAGAAATCTTAACAGGGAACGGAAGGGAAAAATATATAAGATTGAGGATTTTAGATTGAAAATTGAAAAATTTAATATTGTTCTTTTATCTTTTGATACTCTGAACCAATCAGCAGTTGATACTTTGAAATCAATTGAATGTAATTTCAACAGGGACTTTTACGAGACTTGCAAGAGACTTTAAATCCCTATACTTTTCTTGAAAAATCGGGACGCATTGCAGGATTGACGGGATTAAAAAGAGAAGATATAAATCGTGATTTGCTGCGAGCATAAAATATAATTGCGAGTAGTCCCGATGAAGCTACAACTGAAATCGGGATGAACCGTGATTCGAAAATGAAAGAATTGTATTACAAACATATGGTACACATTGTAGGGGCGCCCGGACGGACGCCCTTCTTTTTGTTATAAACACAGAGAGAAGAATATTTAACCGCGGACCACGCTGACCATGCTGCTTTATTGATATTTGGTTATTTCAATATGCTGAACCAAAGAGCGTATGATACTTGAAAAGCTGTTGAATGTAATTTTTCACCACGGAGAGATCCTTCACTTCGTTCGGGATAAACATCGAACACGGAGGTCATGGAGAGAATATTATTTAATTGATATGAAGATATAGGGAAATAATGAACCAGATAGCAATTGATACTTATCATTCGGTTGAATGTGTTTTTCACCATGAAGGGCATGAAGTAAATTTGAGTTAATATTAAAAGCTGTCCACCTTTTTTAAAATTTAATCAAATTATCTTTTACATGTTGATTATTTTTCCATATTGCAATATTTATTGAATTCTTAATTTAATTTTCCGGAAAACTTCTTTTAAATTTCATATTGACATATTTTTCAAATTATGTTATTATTTTATATAAAATGAAAAAGGAGGATAACCATGTCAGAGCGTTGGGATAAATCGGCAGAGAATACACCCCGGTCTTCGGGTTCATCAGGGTGTATTAAATTTGTATTTATATTTGCGGTTGTTTTTTTCCTTTTACTGGTGTTTTTGAATATGTTTTTTGTTTATGTAAAGCCCTATGAATATGGAGTCAAAGAGATTCGACTTGGTGGCCATCGTGGTATACAGGACAAGGTTTATACAGCAGGATATCATTTTCTAATCCCCGGAATTCAGTTTATGCATCGATTTCCGAGGAATACACAGTTGTTTGACCTGACAAATTATCCGAGCAAATCAACACACCGTTATGAGAAGGCTGCGCATATTCAGACATCAGACGGATTTTTTGTAGATGTAGATGTTTCAATCCTTTTCAGAATAGAAGATCCGGTAATGGTAATACGGACAATTGGTCCCGGAACATTATATTTCGATAACGGAATTATCCCGAAGGCAGAACCTTCCTTAAAAGCCACCCTTGGTGAATTGACTACGGAGGAGTTTTACAACAGTCCTCTCAGGGTAGCCAAAGTAAATGAATCAAAGAACCTTCTCAATAATGAGTTGAAAGAGAAGGGAATTATTGTTGAACATATTTTAATCCGTTATTTTGTTTACAGTCCTGAGATTCAAAAGAACATTGAAGAGAAGAAGTTAAAGGACCAATTAGTTTTCACGAACCAATCAAAAGCGAAGGCTGCTGCTGAATGGGCAAAGTTACTAAAAGTTATCGAGGAAGGCGAGGCGAATGTAAAGGTGAAGCTTGAAGAAGGGAAGGCATATGTAATGACGCGTAATGCTGAGAAAGATCTTTACGTCAGGAAGAAAAAAGCAGAAGCCGACCTATTAATTAAATTAGCCGAAGCGCAGAAAACTGACATGATCAATGACGCTTACCGAGTCCCAGGAGTTGAGAGATTAGTCGGATTAAGGATGGCAGAGATTTTAGACGGGATTGAACTTATCATCATACCGAGTGACGGAAAAGACGGGTTAAATCCGCTTGACATTGATAAGGATTTAAAATTATTTGAAGTAAGAAATAAATAGGAATAAGGAGGATAAAATGAAGAATAACAAGATAATCTTATTAGTTTCTATGGTTTTATTATTTGCAGTTATTTTAACCGGTTGTCATACGACCGGCCCGACGGAGATAGGGGTAAGAACAAGGAAGATCGGGATTTTCGCGAAACGCGGAGTTGAAGAAAAAATGTATGCTCCCGGTTCAACCTTTATTTTTCTCCCGGTAATAAATGACTGGCATACATTTGATACAAAGTTATATAACATGGAAATGACATATGACCCGTCAAAAGGAGACATTAAGGATAGAGATGATTTATTATTTAAAACGATTGACGGGAATGACATCAGTTTAGACGTTATTATTTCTTTCAGAATAGACCCGCAGAAAGGCCCGTATATTCTCCAGCATGTTGCGAAGGATGATGACGACCTGAGAAAATTCATTGTGAGAACCATCGCAAGAAGCAAGCCGAGGGATATTTTCGGTGAATTAAAGACGGAAGAATTTTATGTTGCCGAGAAAAGACAGCAGAAATCTGAAAGTGCAAAGGATATTTTAAATGGGATATTAAATCCTTACGGAGTTATCGTTGAGAGGGTTCTGACAAAAGACTATAGGTTCCCGCCTGCTTATCAGGCAGCGATAGAGGAAAGGAAGGTTGCTGATCAGATTGCAGAGAAGAACAAGTC